>JAAZLA010000006.1 GCA_012799545.1 Treponema sp. | reverse complement strand
TTTTTTATCAAGCTACTTGAGAGCTTTATAAAGATGGCTTATACTCTAAGAATGAAAAAAGGCACAAAATTAATAGCGCAAAATAAAAAAGCGCGCTTTAATTATCATATAGAAGAAGATTATGAATGCGGCATTGAACTCAAGGGTACAGAGGTGAAGTCAGTGAAAAATGGCTCCCTATCCTTTCCCGATGGCTTTGCAGAAATAATCGATAACGAGGTATGGCTAAAAAACTTCTCCATAGCAGAATATCCCTTTTCAAAGCATTTTACCCACGAGCCACAAAGACCAAAAAAACTGCTCTTACATAGGGCTGAAATCAAGCGCTTAAAGAAAAAAACCGATGAAAAAGGATACACACTCATACCGCTCGATGTATATCTCAAAAACGGTCTTGTCAAAGTTCGCCTTGGCCTTTGTAAGGGGAAAAAGTTATTTGACAAAAGAGATACGATACGGCAAAATGATTTACATCGAGAAGTACAACGAGAGTTTAGAAAGAATCTTGAGGGTTAAACGAAAATATGAAAAAAAGCCTTGTTATAACAATAACAATTTTTCTTTTACTTCCTTGTGTGTTTTCACAAACAAGGACAAAAGAACTTGGCTTTTTTGCTCCCATTTACAATACGAAAGACGAAGGAACAGCAAAGCTCATTGTAGACTTATACTATAATCATCTTTTAAGCTTTGATAGCTTTCGCGTACAGGATTTTCGCTCCATTGTTTTTTCAAAAGACAATATTCTAGAAAACTATGGAATTCAATTAGCATTTTTTATAGATATTTCAGATAGTGATAATAACTGGACAATAGCTTTTAATACTTTTTTTGACAATAAAATGTATACAGAAGAAAAAACCTATGACAGCTACTATCAAGTACTTCTTTCTGCGAAAAATGATTTATTTGTTTTTTTAGATAGACTCGAAAAAACCGAGGAAAATAAGGGCACAGAAAAATCAGACGATGTCTCAGCTACAACGGTTAGTATCAATTTAGATTCCATTGCCGGGACCTGGTTTACCGATGCTTCCATTGACAAAATTATTATTTTACGTGGTGGAAGGGGTTTTGTTATTTATAAAAATGGGGCTTCTATGAATATATCAGTTGAAATTCGAGGAAATCAAATTATCGCCCAGCAAACAAGTAAGACAAATGCTTCCTTTTTTCCCGAACTGCCTCGCGACCTCGCCTTGAAAGTAGCGACAGAAGAACTGCAACCCATAAAATGGATAATGACGGCAAAAAATGAAAATGAAATGGTTGGAGAGAAAAATCATTATGAAGCAGTCTATGAAAATGATAAGGCAACATCTGTTAAAACGGTCAGTAGCCCATCAAGGTGGACACGATAATGATAAAATTTAATCCCCAAAATCCCCTCGACGCCTTAGAAGCTTGGCTTGATACCTACTTGAACTTTGAAAAAATGCCTAAAAAAGATTTTTTTTGGCTTGATACAATGCAATTTTTATGTAAAAAATGCAATAATCCACAGAATACCTTTCAAAGTTTTCATGTTGCTGGCTCCAAGGGCAAGGGCTCTGTTTCAACCTTTATTGCATCTATTTTAACCGAGGCGGCTATCGATTGTGGTTTATACACCTCCCCTCATCTTTGTGCTTTTTCAGAACGCGTTACAAAATCTCATGCTGTCTTAGATGACTCTATCTACGCAAATGCGTATAAAGAATTGAGCTATACAATTGACTCAATTATCCCCAAAACCTATCCAAACCAACGTGAACCCTCGTGGTTTGAACTTGCGACGCTTTTCGCCTTTATCAGCTTTAAAGAGGCTGGTTTTCCTTGGGCTGTTTTGGAAACAGGTCTCGGCGGAAGGCTCGATGCAACAAATGTCATACTGCCCGCTGCTTCTGTTATTACCGAAATTGAGCTTGAACATCAAGAATATCTTGGCAACACAGTCGAAGCGATTGCCCGTGAAAAAGCTGGTATTATAAAAAAAGATATACCGGTTTTTTGTTCTTCCACAGAAGCAATTGCTTGTGCGGTATTTAAGACAGAGGCGAAGAAAAAAAATGCGCCCTATTTTCATCTCGACGATTTTATTGACAAAGTACAATACTCGTACCATGAAGACAAAATGAAGATAGAAGCATCTATGCCAGAGCTTTTTTCACGCCCTTTAAAAGCCTCCTTGCAACTTTTAGGAGCATATCAAGTAAGAAATGCCCTTCTTGCAAGCCTTGTTGTCAAAAAAATCCTCCCCCAGATTTCACAAAGACAGATAGAAACTGGCTTAGAAAATGCTTTTATTCCTGGTCGTTTTCAGATAATAAAAAAAACAAAGCAAAATCCACTCATCGTTGCAGACGGCGCACATACAAAAAAAAGTATTTCCCACTGTCTTTCTACCCTACAAGAACTTTTTCTGTCAGCACCGAAAAAAGACTCTAGCAAACAACGTGTAGAGCCTCGTTTTTCACTTCTTTTTGCCTGCGCTATGGATAAAGATGTGGAAGCAATTGCCCATTTACTCGTAGAATCAAAGCTTTTTACGCGCATTTTTCTAACAAAACCTGGCGCTGTAAAGCAAACAAATCTTGAAAAAGCCAACGAAGCCTTTGAAAAAGCAGTCAATGCAGAAATGCTTCAAGGATCACGTTACGGCTCCTCAAAAAACAGCTCTGAAAACCAAATAGAAAAAAGCGAAGTAAAACCAGCATTTTTTCTCATAGAATCGTATGAAGAAGCCATGGAAAAAGCCTTTCAAGAAGCGCTAAAACAGGACGAAATACTCGTCGTTACGGGCTCTTTTTATCTTGTTTCAGAATTGCATTCTTTTCTTGCAAACTCGATAAGATCTTCTTCAAACAGTGCATAAGATACAGTTTTGCCGGTTTTCGGATCTATAAAAGAAAGACCAGATGCAAAAAAAAGCATTGGCTTTTGCGATTTTTTCGGGTTTTTATGCGTTTCTCTTATTCTATCTGAGTCAGATTCTCTTCCATATCGCATGTCAGCTATTATCGGATAGCCAAGCCAGTGCAAATGGCTCCGTACTTGATGGCGGTAGGCAAGACTTAGAGAAACTCCTATCTTCCTTGCAAAACCGAGATGACTGAGTGCATCGATGCTCGTCTGATATATTTTTTTATCCTTTGCGTCTTCTATCAAAAGAGGGCGAACCGATGCTCCTCGTGGACCAAAATTCCGAAAAGCGGACGCTATCTTCAAAGGAAGCTGCATAGTTTCTTCAAGACGATATTCTCCTGGCAAGGGAGGATAACCCCTTTTTAGGCTTTTTTTTACATCCTTTTGAGAAATTTTGTGTGAAAATGCGGTATAGCATTTACGAAAGGAAGTTTTTTTTTGTATATCTATAAAAAAATCGTAGCTTTTTTGATTTTTTGCAAGCAAAAGTAAGCCCGATGTAGCGGTATCGATTCTATGCACAAGTCCGCCTTCAATTGGCTTAAACTGAGATGCTACTTCAAGCACTTCTGGGTAGATTTTTGCAGCTTCGCGTAAAGCTGAATCTTCTTCCCCTTCTTCAAGGAAATCCTTCGACAAATCCTCGCTATTTATTTTTTTTAAAGGAGCCGAGGCTAAACCTGCTGCTTTGTAATAAATAAGATAGTCTTCCGCGTCAAAAAAAATTTGAGATTTTTTCAAATCGATGCTTTTTGAAAATTCCTTTTGAGTTGTTTTTTCTTGGGCATTGACGAGCATTTTATTCTCCGTTTTTTTAAATCTACCTTAGCTTTTGTGTTTTTTCATCCACATTGAATTGCGCTCATATTCTTTATGAAAAACCTGCAAGACTTTTTTAAATCGAATAGGAGTCGCTGCTTTAAAAAAGCTGCGCTGTTTTTGCTCAGGTAGGCGAATGCCCAGCTTAGAAGCATGGAGCATGAGGGTCGCTGTTTTAAAGCGAGAATCTCGAACACCGTACAAGGGGTCCCCTAAAATAGGGCAATTGATATATTTCATATGCACCCGAATTTGATGGGTTCTGCCTGTTTTTATACGTATTTTCATTAAGGCATAAGGTCCGTACAAGGCAATACAGGTATAATCGGTATGGGCAAACTTTCCCTGACTCTCGTCAGTGCTCGCTATAAATTTTTGTGGATTATTTGGATCACGCATTATCTGGGTTTTTATAGTCCCCTTTTCAAAAGGAGGGTGTCCCTTTGTTATAGCAATATACTGCTTTATAACAGAATGCTTTTTAAATTGCTTTTTTAAATAGGCCTCAGTTTTCGTGTTTTTTGCCGTGATAATAAGCCCTGAAGTGTCCTTGTCCAAACGGTGTACAATTCCGGGCCTTTTTTGTGCCTCAGGCCAGTCAAGTAAGTTCGCTTCTTTTTGGATTGCTTCCCTGCCCCAGTGAAATAAAAGAGCATGTACAAGCGTTCCCGACCAGTTTCCGTGCGCAGGATGTACAACCATGCCTTGCACCTTGTTCAAAACCATGAGATTTTCATCTTCATAAACGATATTTAAATCGATTTCCTCTGGCTTAATAGTACTTGGAATGGGATTTTTCCATTGAAAGTGAATAGTATCACCATTTTTTACTCGACTAGATAACTTTGCGTTTTTATTGTTACAGGTTAAAAGTACTAAACCTTCTTTTAAGCGAGAACGAGAAAAAGATGGATCCAATTGTCTTATGAGATAGAGATCAAGCCGTAATCTTTCGCCCTCAGCCAAGGAAACCTTCGATTCTATGTCTATCATTTATTCGTCAGCCTCTATGACAATGCGTTTAATGGTATACGGTTCTGAATTTTTCACTTTTTCTTCTTTCACTTTATTTTGTTTTATCATGCTAATGCTAAAATCTATAATGCCCACCAGTAAACTCGCTGAAAGGGAGATAAAAAGTACTTGCTTTTGTTCTTCTGTGCTCAAATTTGCTTGAGAAGGAGAAAATGGGTTAGGAAAATACGCTGAATCAAAATCATTTGCTGCATATCGATAAAAGGAATAGCCCAAGGAAGTGGTAAGCGTTGTAAAAGGAAGTGAGCCAAGCGTTACAATTTCGCTTCGCCTCAGTTGTTTCATCCAAGGTTTAAACTCGTCCTTCGCATAGGGCTCTGGGCTATTATCAGCCCACAAAAGAGAAAAGGAAAATGATATGATAAGAAAAAAAACAAGAGTCTTTTTCATAGGCTTAGTATATCATATACATAGCGCATTGCCTATGCAAAAAATGAGGGGATAAATAAGGCTGAACCAATTCTAAGCATAGTCGCCCCTTCTTCGACCGCAATTGCATAGTCATTTGTCATACCCATAGAAAGGACATCCAAATGCAGGTTTGGGTAGCGTTTTTTTGCTTCTTCTTGAACCGAGCGCACTTTTTGAAAAGAAGCCCGGATTCGTTTTTCATCTTTTGTAAAGGCAGCCATAGTCATAAAACCAGCAGGCTGTGCAAGCAATCGAGGCTCATTTTCGGAAAGGAGATAATCTAAACAAAGCCAAAGTTCATCGAGGTCTTTAAAGCCGTTTTTTGAATCCTCTGCAGTATGTATTTCAAAAAGCAGCTCGATGGGCTGAGAATCAGATGCGCTCACTTCATTTCGTTTTTTTACTTCTTTTATAATCTCTTTTATAAGCTCTATTCTATCGACTGATTGTATACAAGTAGCAATCGGCAAAAGATGTTTTACCTTATTTCGCTGTAAGCTTCCTATCATCTGCAATTTTACCTGAGGGTTTTTCTCTAAAATAGACGGAAATTTTTCAACAGCTTCTTGCACCCTATTTTCTCCAAAAAGCTCTAAGCCCACATTGATAGCTGCTTGAATTTCTTCGCTGCTGCGAAACTTAGACACCGCAAGAATCGAAACCTCACTCGACTTTCTCGCGCTTTTTATAGCAGCTTTTTCTATGTTTTCTGAAATTTCACCTAAGGCGTTTTTTATATTTTTTTCGTATATTGTGATATCACTTTCTTTTTTATCATTCATTTTATTTTCCACCTTTTTTTTCTTGTAAAAACTGATAACTGCAATCACTCAAATGAAGAATATTTTCAAGACTTAGGTTTTCAGCCCGTTCATTTGCTTTGATGTTCGCAGTCTCCAAAACAGTTTCTGCAATGTCATCATTTTTATAAAACTGTATGAGATTATTTTTTATTGTTTTTCGACGTGAAAGAAATAAAGCTCTTTGCAATTCCATAAAATGCCCGGCATCGAGGCATTGGGGGAAATCTTCTTTTTTTTCAAGCAAAAGGCTGCGTGAATCAACGTTTGGACGAGGCCAAAAATGAGAAGGACCAAGGTCTATAATTTTTTTTACATTGTAGGCCCATTGTATTAAAACAGAAAAAGAAGAATAGTCTTTTTGTCCCGGTTTTGCATCGATTCTTTCTGCCAACTCTTTTTGCACAGTGATAATCGCTTTTTCAAAACGCAAACCTTTGGAAATAGTGTTTGCGAGTATTTGTGAAGAAATATTGTATGGTAGGTTTCCAAAAAAATAATCTGGGGCTCCCTGCGTTTCCCATTCGTTTTCCCATGTTTTTAGAAAATCTCCTTCGACGAGCCGAAAAGATGCAGGTGCAAGTATTCTTTCGGGTGAAAATGCCTTACGTAAAACACTGGAAAATCCCTTATCTATTTCAAAGGCTATAACCTGCGCTTTTTCTTCCAAAAGATGCTGCGTCATTGCGCCTAAACCAGGGCCAACTTCCCATATTTTTTTCCCTTCCACATTTCCAAAGGCAGCAAGGATTTTTTTTCGAGAACTTTCTTGTATGAGAAAGTTTTGCCCAAACTTTTTTTGCATTGCCATTTCATGGCTCTCCAAAAACAATTTTATAGCTGTGGGAGAATTAAAATCGGGTAAAAAAGTCATACACCTTCCTTTTTTTGAATAAGTCTATTTTGCACAAGAATAAAAAACTAAAATTGTATTGCAGGCACCTTTGCAAATAATACTACCAGAAAAGCAATAAAAGAATAAAGCCCCTGAATAAGAACGCCACTAAAAAAAAGCGTTTGAGGTAGGCAAAGTGCCAAAATAATTGCTGTTATGGAAAGACTCATAAATAGAGAAATAAGCGGACTTATAAAAACAGTTGCGATAATGCCTATCGGTGTAATAGTACCAAAAAATGCAAGGGTCAAGGGTATGGTAAAAATTTGTGCGGCAAGAGAGGCAGAAAGCGAAAGAGCAATCGGTTCTGGGAAAAAGCGAATACACTTTGAAAAGAAAAAACGGGAGAACAGGGCTATTCCCAAAAGCGCAGAATAAGAAAGCAAAAAAGAGAGGCTCATGCCATCATCTGGTGCTATGAGAATTTGTAGTATAAACGAAAGCGATAAAACCGATGTAAGGTTTATATCGAGGGAGGCAAAAGAAGAAAGGAGCCCGATAATAGCACAAATATAGGCACGCATCAAAGATGGCGAAAATCCTGCAAACCAGACAAAAAAGCTTATTGCCAAGAAGGAAAAAAAAGGAGCGCGTTTTTTTCCAAAAATCCTACTGGCAAAACCAGCAGTAAGTCCCGCAAAAAAAGAAAGATGCATGCCTGAAAGCGCTAAGATATGAGATAAGCCAGCATTTCGAAAGGCATCTGCCAATCGCGGTTCTAAGTACAAGCGTTCCCCAGATAAAAGTGCCAAGACTAAACTACCGCCTTCACCCCAGGTATACAAAAGCCGCTTAAAAGCTAATCGCAATTGCGCCCGAAACTGTGAAAGCCCTGATTTCCAGCCTCTTTGTTCAGCCTTTTTTATAAAAAATGTTGGTACCGCAGTTTTTTTAGTATTCATGTTTTTTTTCATAAAGGAACCAGAACAATCGAGGATGGAGCCCGATTCAAAAACCGCCTTTGAGCCACTTGAAGAAAAAAGTCTTCCAGGATACAAAGATTCAACCAAAGCAGCGGGAACAAGCGCTTCTAGCCTCCCCTTTCCCCCATGTGAAAAAGAGAGGTCTTGTCTTTGCATGCCAACTTCCAAAACTTGAGCACGAAGTAAAAAATACTGCTCATTTACTTTTTGCGGACTTTCCAAAAGGCACAGAGAAAGCCTGTCGATTGTGTCGATAGGGAAAACAGTATAAAAGGGTTTTCGCACTGGAATAGAGGCATAAAAAAGATAATACACAAGAATAACTACAAGGGCAAGTTTTTCTATAAGACTTGTATTTTTAGCACTACCAATTAAGCTTTGCCAAAGCCTCCTTAGATGCACTGATAATTGAGTCCGGATAGCCTTCATGTAAGATAACATAGAGTAAGTTGTCAAAAGCGGTTTTTTCTCCCAGTTGTGCAAGCGCTGATATTAAATGGAGCATGATTTCTTCATCAAACAATCCGGTCTTTTCAGTTTTTTTGTTTAAAACTGCCAGATAATCTGACAAAGCCTTCCCTGTTTCACTTGTTGCAAGCAAGGTTAAAGAGTCCATAACTTCCAAAAGCTCATCCTTGCTTATAAAAAAAGCATTATACTGTTCAACCGCAATCGGAAAATAGCCTGCAACAAGGCTCGCAGCTCGTGTCCATTTCGCTTCTTTGATAATACGCACCGACTCCATTTGAACCTCATAGAATTCTTTTAAAAGGCTCTCGCGTTCAGCACCCGTATTATCACCTATACTTATTATTGTCGCTCTTAAGAGGTTTTCTGTAACTTCCGCTTTAAAAAATAAATTTAAATGGGGATTTCGGTCTAAAATGCTCAAAATAAGCTTTTTTTCTTGCGCTGTCGTTGTTGAAATCCTCTCTAGCAAATCATTTTTATAGTTTTCTATAGAAAGAGCTAAAACCTCTTCAATATTCTTTTTCAATTCAAAATCGATATTTTTGCTCAATAAGGGATAAATTTTATTAAAAAAAGCAAGGTCTTGAATCGAAGAAAGATACTGCAAACTGGCAAATATCGATTTATTTGATCGCCTGCTATAGTCTTTTTCTATTTCTTCAAAGAGAAAACTATAGAGATTTTCTGTAAAAAAAGCCTCATTTATAGCAATTTTTGTTAAAAGGTTTAAGATTTCAACGCGGATTTCTTCCTTGTTGTAGAGAAAAAACAATTTTTTAAGTGCCGCGTCGTAGGCTTCAAGACTATCTTGAGGAAGAGCATATAAACTGACAAAAAGTAAGTCATGGAGATGCGTAGAATCGGATAAAATAGCAGCATTTGTCAAGCAAAAGTCCAAAGCCATATCGAGTAAGGGTAAATCTTTTTCTGCCATTGCTATTTGCTTTTTTAGAATAGAAACCTTATCTTGTATACTGCTGCTCACAAAGGCTTTTTGCTCCTGTGAAAAATCTGCAAATAAAAAAACAGTTGATAAAAAGAAAAGTATAGTAAAATATAGTTTTTTCATTCCATTTCTCCTTGAAAGAATGATTCTGTAGGCATATCCATAGTTTCTCCAAGTTCAGTATCACCAAAGTCAATCTCTTTATCCAGCCCTTCCGCCTCTTCACTAACTTGGTTTTCATCTTCTTCGATGAGATTCATTACATCTAAAACATCTTTTTCTTTTTGAGGTAACACATTATATACGTAGCTTAAAATAGTGTTTCTCATAGAAGAATGTATTAAGGTTGCTTCAAAGTGCAACAAGGATTGATTTAGTTTCGCATCATATTTTACATTTCTCACGAGTCCAGCCATAATAACGAGTGAATCATTTAATTGGAATTGTAATTTAATTTCCATATCCTTTAAACCCTCTCCACCAATACGAATAAGCGCTCCGGTTTCTGAAATATCTTCAAGCATACATTTTAAGCCTTGACTCTGCTCCATCGCAAAAGGATCACTTACAGCGAGGTTAACAATAAAGATCTGCGCGGGAATCTTACAAGGCACACGAATGGATTTTCTATTTTGTGTGCGCATAAGCGCCGTTGTATGCGCCAGGTATAAAACATTTTGCCCATTATACAAAGAGCTATCCAAAACTGCAGTGTCAAATACATAGGCAGCATCATTTTTTCTCCATAGATATACTGATATATCTTTCCCAATCCAATCTAAACCAGTAATTAAAATAGTATTGTCTTTTTTCGGCACTTCGATAATGAGATTTCTCCCATTTGCAAGGATTTTTGAAGTAAAAACACCTTTACCTGTTAAAATAATTCGTAACACCTGTCCTACATCGAGCTCTTTTGTACTTTCTAAACCTTTTTTTCCCAAACTTAATTCCACTTCAGTTCGAAACTCATAGAGCTTAGTCAAAAAGGCATTGAAAGAGTCTGTTTTATCCTGTCCCCGCGCTCGAGCTATCATTAAAAGTTGACTAATCGTTCTATCAAGAACCGGTATAGAAAAATAAAGCGATGTGGGATCTTCTAAGTTTGCATTTTTCGCAAGTGTCCATAACATATGTATTTGACGAAATTTAAAGGAAGAATCAAAACCCATAGAGAAAAAACGAATCATATCTTTAAAATGTCTTAAGATTGTTGCGATCAGAAGAATTATTACAATAAAAATGATAATAATAATAAGATTATACACATTATTCTCCTAGAGTAGTATAATAACACATAAGCTATGAAAATTCAGCATTTTTTTTATCAAATAAGTGAATTCTTTATTATTCTCATTTTATTTGTTTTACCAAGTATTTTTTCAAAAGAAATGACGACTTTTACAAATACCAAGGAGTTTTTCTCTTTTGTTATCTACCTTCTTTTCTCGATTTTCCTACTTTTAATACTCAATAAAAAAAATAAAACAGAAAAAAAAACACAAAAAAAGCCCTTTCTTGCGTCTTTTACGAGCCTTATTTTACTCCTATGGCTTTCGTTTATTTTTTCTGTATCCCTACCAGTTCAAGAAAAAAGCTATATAAAACCAAGCCTTTTTGTGCAAAATCTTTTTTTTATCCCTATTTTGGTAAGCTTTGAAGAAGTTTTATTTCGAGCCTATATTCCTGACAAAGTTTTTTATCTTTTTACAGTAAAAGCAAAAAAACAAAGTCGTTTTATAAAACTTCTTGCAATAGGTTTTTCTTCTCTCCTTTTTGCCCTTGCACATTCCTACGCAGGTTTCTATTCGATTATTTTTGCCTTTTTAAGTTCCCTCATACTTTTTGTTTTAAAAGACTATACTAGCTCTCTTTTTTTTCCCATTCTTGTGCATAGCCTTTATAATTATTTTGCTTTTTTCTATCTCTTAAAAACATAGACAATTTAATAATTTTGTCCTATAATCAATTTGATAAAAAAATAAGAGGGACGGTATGACGCTTTATATACTTGCTTTAATTATAGCCTTTGCTATATCTACTATTTCCATGCCTATAATCATAAAAATATCAAAAAAACGAAACTTATTTGATAGAATAGATGATAGAAAAGTGCACACAGGGCAAATTTCCCGTCTCGGCGGCATAGGTATAACAATCGGTTTTTCAATTGCACTCGCAATCCTCTATTTTAGTGGTCTTTTTTCTACAATACAGCAAAATATTTGGTATCTACTCGGAGCAGGGCTTTGTATCTCAGCGATGGGAATAATCGATGATTTGAAAGCACTTTCTGCAAAGTTAAAACTTCTGATTCAAGTCATTGCTGCCATACTCGTACTCATCGGTGGCTTTAAATTCACTGGAATCGCTATAAGCTCTGTCTTTTATCTAAACTTTTCAATTTTTTCATATATCATTACTTTTTTTTGGATTATTGGCGTTACGAATTCATACAATTTAATAGACGGTATTGATGGGCTCTGTGGTGGTATTGCAAGTTTTGCTTCCTTGACCTTTGCTTTTATTTTTTTTAAGTCTGACAATACAGCAGCTATTTTTATTTGCTTATCACTTGCAAGTGCGATACTCGGCTTTTTGCTGTTTAACTGGCCCTTACCCAAGGCAAAAATTTTTATGGGAGATGGAGGTAGTCAGTTTTTGGGTTTTGTTCTTGCAGTCCTTCCTCTACTTAGCAGCAAGGGCTCCATGCCAACCATATCCCTGCCCTATGCTATTGCGGTCTTAATGATACCCATTTTTGACACCATTGCTGCTATTTGGAGAAGGCTCCGTGAAAAAAAGCGCATTGACAGTCCCGATAGATTTCATATCCATCATAAACTTATGCTACTCGGCTTTTCTTCTCGTTCGACGATGGTTATATTGTACCTATTACAAGCAATTATTTGCATATTTTTAGCTTCAGCATACTGGCTTGGCGGCTATATCTCTGTATTTATCCTTCTTGCAGATTATCTTACCGGAGTTTTATTTTTTGCTATAATACACATAGGCAAAAATCAAGCCCTTAAAACAGATAACCAGGAAGCATAAGAGAGCCTTGGCGAATTAGTTTTACAGAATGCTCTTCTATAGAAACAATCGTAGAAGCTAAGCCTGAGCCACTCGAAGGATCTTCAACAATTAAAGCGACTTCTTTGGAAAATTCTTTTTCAATTTCATCAATATCGCTTAATGGCGGCAAGCCGCTTCTATTACAACTTGTAGAATACAGTGGACTTTTTAGATCCGCAATAAGTTTTCGTAGCCACGCATCCCCTGGACAGCGAAGTGCAATGCTTTCTTCGCTATTTCGTAAGGGAAGAATAATTGTTAGAGCACCCGGCCATAAGGCAAGCAAATCCTGATGTGGGCGAATATCACTAAACAGAAATATATCTTCTGGTTTTTCTATGAGCACTATAAAAGGTTTATTTTCTTCTCGCCCCTTTATAGCCTGGATTTTTTCCTTTGTTGTGTTTATTTTTCCCGAAAAACCATAAATTGTATCGGTTGGTAAAACAATAACCTTGTC
>JAAZLA010000254.1 GCA_012799545.1 Treponema sp. | reverse complement strand
TCTGTTGAGCGAATTGTAGTCGCAAGTAAAATGAAAGGAATGGCAAACTAAGATATGAAAGCAAGTGAAACTCTAATTGCAACCTTACGAGAGGTTCCTCAAGATGCTGTTATAGCAAGTCATCAACTAATGCTCCGTTCTGGTTTACTTCGTAGGCTTGGGAACGGGCTTTTTGCCTACCTACCGCTCGGCTTAAAAGCCTTTCGAAAGGTTGAGGCAATTATCCGTGAGGAGATGGATGCCATCGGCGCTTTAGAGTTTCGCCCTTCTGTTATTGTTCCCGGTGAGCTTTGGCGTGAGTCTGGTCGCTGGGAAACAATGGGTGAGGGAATGCTTCGTGTTAAAAACCGCGTGAATCAAGAGCTTGTTGTAAGCCCTACCGCAGAGGAGGCATTTACAGCCCTTATTCGCGATGAGCTTTCTTCCTACAAGCAACTTCCTATAACTGGCTATCAAATAAACACAAAGTATCGGGATGAAATTCGTCCTCGATACGGGGTGATGCGAGGCAGGGAGTTTACCATGAAGGATGCTTATTCCTATCATGCAAATCAAGAAAGCTTGAATGAGGTATACGAAAAATTTGCTTCTGCCTATCGAAAGATTTTCAGCCGTTTATCTTTAACGGTTATTCCTGTGAAGGCTGACACTGGTGCGATGGGTGGAACTGGTTCTGAAGAGTTCATGGTTGAAAGCCCCGTCGGTGATGATACCCTCATTCTTTGCGCCTCATGTGGCTATGCCGCCAACACTGAAAAAGCAAGTTGTGCTTCCGATGCAGATATGAGTCTTGTAAAAACTGATAAAGCTGTCGAAGAAATTGATACACCAAATGTAAAAACAATCGAAGAGCTTTCTGCCTTCTTGGATACAAAACCACAGACTTTTATTAAAACGCTTATTTATAAGGCTTTGAACTCAGAGCTCGATTTAACAAAGGCTCCTGGCTCTGCTTCTTTGAAGCGAGTTACCGAAACTGGTCGGGCTGCACCTTTTTATCCTGAAAGTTTTTTTGCTGTTTGTATTCGAGGTGACCTTGATATAAACGAAGCAAAGCTCGCCGCTTTAGTAAAAGCGAGTGAGCTTGAGCTTGCCTCCGATGAAGATGTTGAGCGTTTTACACAGGCGCCTGTTGGTTTTGCTGGTCCCGTTGGCTTAGACAGTCTTCCTATCATCGTTGATAATTCTGTGCTTGCGATGCATGATGCGGTAACAGGTGGCTTAAAAAAAGATGTGCACCTTCTGCACGTAGAACCGAGCAGGGATTTTTCTTTCTTTTTAAGCGGTGATATACGAACTGTTGTTGCAGGTGATATTTGTATTAACTGTGGGAAAACCTATCATAGCACTAAGGGAAATGAACTCGGTCATATTTTTAAACTTGGAGATAAATACACAAAGTCGATGGGAGTTAGTTTTCTTGATGAAAATGGAAAGCTGCAAACGCCAACGATGGGGTGTTACGGAATTGGAGTTGACCGATCGCTTGCTTCTATTATAGAAGAACATCATGACGAAAATGGTATTGTATGGCCGATGAATATTGCGCCCTATCAAGTGGTTATTGTTCCAATAAAATACAATGGGCAAATGAAAGAAATTGCTGATAACTTATACGAAGGTTTACGGAAAGAAGGCATCGAAGTTTTGC
>JAAZLA010000195.1 GCA_012799545.1 Treponema sp. | reverse complement strand
TGTTGATAGGGGCTCATATTACCTGCATCAACGTTTATATAGGGGTCACACTTCATTAAGGCAATTTTTAAACCAGCTTTTTCCAAGAGGCTTGCTAGGGAAGCAGTTGCGACACCTTTCCCTAAGCTTGAACAAACACCACCTGTTACAACAATTAATTTACTCATTTTTCAATTTTCCCATCTCATGAGTTTTTTGTCAACATGAAGCGACAAAATCATTTACTTTTTATTGAAGCTACTGTACAATCTCTGTATGGCAGATTTACTTACCGATTCCGATTTTGATTTATTTAGAAAGGTTATCTATGATGAAAGTGGTATTACCTTTTCTTCTTCAAATCGGTCTATCTTAGATAGCAGGCTAAAAGAGCGCTTGCGTGAAACACAATTACCTCATGTGCAAGATTATTACAAGCTTATTATGTCTGACAAAGAAGAAATGAAGACAATGCTCGATGCTGTTACAACGAATCTTACACGGTTTTTTAGAAATCAACCGCATTTTGATGCATTTATCAATTATGTAGTTCCGCATATTATACAATACAAGCAAGGAAAACCCGATACCAAGGTTCGTGTTTGGAGCGCTGGTTGTTCGACAGGAGAAGAACCCTATACGATAGCTATGATTCTCAAAGACATTTTAAAACCGCCATATAGTTTTGAAATTGTAGCTTCGGATCTTTCTTTGAAATCGCTTATGGTAGGACAACAAGGCTTTTATTCTGACGCCCGCATTGTAGGTATCCCCGATGCTTATTTGGCACGATTTTTTACTAAAGTCGAAGGTGGTTATCAAGTTAAAGATGAAATAAAAAACACTATTCGATTTGACTATCATAACTTAAAACACGATGCAGGATTGCGAAACCTCGATGTTATTTTTTGTAGGAATGTATTGATTTATTTTGACGAGGCTGCACAAAAAGCTGTGGTAAATAAATTTTATGACTCCCTTGCACCAAAATCGTTTTTGTATATTGGGCATTCAGAATCCTTGTTTGGAATGAATACAAAGTTTGAGTTTCTAAAAACAGATTGGGCAACTTTGTATCAAAAGAATGAATAGGACGTAAACGATGGATACAATATCAGTTTTAGTAGTCGATGATTCTGCCCTCATGCGCAATCTCATTGGGCGTATTGTAGAGCAAACACCAGGGCTTTCTCTTGCAGGAAAGGCAATGAATGGGCAGTTTGCTCTCGATAAAATTCCTATGCTCAAACCCGATGTTATTGTACTCGACATA
Source organism: Treponema sp. (assembly GCA_012799545.1). Taxonomy (GTDB): domain Bacteria; phylum Spirochaetota; class Spirochaetia; order Treponematales; family Treponemataceae; genus JAAZLA01. The sequence goes on along the minus strand of JAAZLA010000195.1, from coordinate 3,929 downwards.
GAAATGCCGACTATGAATGGTGTGGAATTTCTAAAAGAGAGAAAAAAACGTGGCATACAAATTCCCGTTATTATTTTATCGAGTATTGCAAAAGAAGGTGCGGCAGTTACGCTAGAATGCCTTTCCTTAGGAGCGAGTGATTTTATAACGAAGCCTTCTGGCTCCGACTCTGCAGATATATCTAAGGTTGCGCGAAAACTTGCGGAACTGCTTTTACATTTCGGGGCAGAATACGCCAGAAAATACGCAAAAAAACAGCTTGATTTTTCTGCAAAGCAAAAAACTGATCTAGAAAAAACGGAAGGCGCGAAGGAAAGCGCCATTGATTTTGCTGCCATTTTAACGCCACCAAGAGTAAAAAAAGAAATAACTCCGGTTGTTCCACTACGAGAAGGTGGCAGAATTGAAATAATTGGGATTGGTATTTCTACAGGTGGTCCAAATGCCCTTCGAGAAGTGTTTGCAAACATTGACCCAGATATTCCCCAGCCCATTGTTGTGGTACAGCATATGCCTGCAGGTTTTACCGAAGAGTTTGCAAAAAGCTTAAATGCAATTTGTCCCTTAGAGGTAAAGGAAGCGAAGCAGGGCGATTTACTAAAACCAGGTCGCATCCTCATTGCTCCAGGAAACAAGCATATGACGGTTGAGCAACGTTCTCTTGCATCGATTGTACATATAAATGACCACGACCAAGTAAATGGACACCGTCCTTCTGTTGATGTTTTATTTGAATCTATTGCACAGCAGTATAAAAACAAGGCTCTCGGTGTCGTTATGACTGGGATGGGAAAAGATGGGGCGGCACAACTCGCTGAAATGCGAAAACAAGGCGCCTATACCCTCGCACAAGATGAGGAAAGTTCAGTTGTCTATGGTATGCCAAAGGTAGCCTACGAATACGGTGGTGTTCAAAAGCAAATTCCCCTTAAAGATATGGCCAAAGAAATAAGCAAACTCGCAAAAGAAAAGGCTGTCTGAGTTTTAGTATTTCATTAGTGTAAAACTAGTTTACAAAACAGCGATAATCTCACTTTGTCCCCTTGGTGGGAAAAAACGGTTTTTGAGCATAATAAGAAGGCTTGAAATAAATAAAATGCCAATTGCCCCTAAGGTTTTAAGTCGCTCGATAGACTCTGTATTTACGTGTCTGCCAAGTGAGTGAGCAAGACTTCCAATAAGTACAAAACTGAGAATAGCGAGAAGAACAGGTAAGAAAATAGCAAAAAGTGCTTGAAGCATCTGGTCCTTTGCTCTTGCGTGGATTTTTACGCTGGAGCCAATTGAAAGGGAGAGGTTTTGAGGGTTTGTTACAAAAAAAGGTTCCCCTCTTTCCCCACAACTGCTTTTTTCACAACCGATACAGGTATCAGTTATAATGGGTACAACAGTAATTTTTTTTCCGTCAATGGCTATAACGCTTGCTATATCACGCATAAAAATATCCTGGCATCTTTATCATTTTTAGTTTATCGTCGCATTCTTTTGCAGCTTCTTCATTTCCCAGCTCTTCGTAGGTGTCGCGTAAGTTATAGAGTGCGTCAAAGTAGTGCGGGTCAATACTTACCGCTTTTTCAAAGCTTGCTGCAGCTTCTTCATAATTTTCATGGGTAAAATTCATCACGCCGATAGTATTCCAAATCTGCGCATTGTAGGGGTTGAGTTCGAGGCAGTCTTCGCAAATGGCAAAGGCCTTATCGATTGCTCCAAGAGAAAAATAAGTGAGCGCAAGTGTTTCGAGGACTTCTTCATCTTCTGGATTGATAGTATTTGCTTGTTTGAAAGCTCGTTTTGCACTCTCTAAATCTCCAGAATCGCGGTAGGTTATACCCATATTGAACCATAAAAGATAGTTTTCTTTTTCTAGGGCGATAGCCCGTCGTAGGCAGGCTAAGGCTTCTGGAAAATCACCTTGAGCGGCAAGTTCTATCGCTTGAATATTTAAATGTTCAGGGTTTTCTGTCATAGCTACTCCTCTATCTAATAATAGTCCATTTTCCCCAAAAACTCAATAAAGTCTTTGCCGTCATTGCTTAAAGCTTAAGAAAGGAGCATTTCAAAAAATAATTGTTGTATTTCTTTTGCTGCCTCATTGTTATCATAAAGATATACTATTTTGTTACAAGAATCAAGAATAAGTGCTTCGCCTTTTTCCTTTGCTTCCTTGAGCGCATCCGAAGTGTTGATAATTGCAATACATTTTTCAACACTGGGCGAGTCAATCCCTTCAACTCTTGCGTTTTGAAAATACTCTGCTATTTTTGCAAGGTCTTCGGGTTTTTTCTCTAGGTGGAGGAGTATGGGATAGCTTTTTTTCCCTTCGACAATGTCATCGCCGCGCTTTTTCCCCGGGTTTCCGATCGTGAGATTGGTATAATCGTCGATGATTTGAAAGCCGATGCCTATTTGCATTGCAAGTTCTCCCAAGCTCAGCGCTTCTTTTTCGCTTGCTCCTCCGATGCTTGCGCCGATTATGGCAGAAAGTCGCGCGAGACTTCCTGTTTTAAGGGCAATCATTGCCTCGTATTCTAGGCTACTTGGTATGAGGGCGCTTTCTTTATGCCACGCTATGTCCATCGCTTGCCCGAGATGGAGTCGGCGGATATCTGTGAGGCTGTAGTTTAAAAGGCGATAGGCGAGGGCGGCATCCTCTGCCTTTGTCGAAAGGCTTGTTTCAATGGCGTTTAGTGCTGCAAAGTAAAGCCAGGAGCCAGCATTGAGGGCGGTATCTAAGCCGTAGCTTATGTGGCAGGCGGCTAATCCGCGGCGTGTATCCGAAGCATCTTCTATATCGTCATGGATGAGGCTGGCGGTATGAATGAGCTCGACTAGGGGGCTTATCGCATAGGCTTTTTCTCGCCTTTCTTCAGCGCTTGTCTTTGTTTGGGTATCTCTATTTTTTTCTTGCTCCTTGTTGAGAAAGATTTCGGCGCAAAGTACCAAAAGTAAGGGGCGCCATCGCTTTCCTCCTTGGGAGACAAGGCTCATACAGGGATTTTTTAATTCAAGAAGGTGTTTTTCTTGTATTGTCCTAGGTAGTTTTGCATAGGCGCTTGTATCGATGGTTTGAAAGAAAGTTTCTATTGCATCTTCTATTTTTTTACGTTTTGCAGTATACTGGTTCATGGTACAGAGTATATGATATATAAATATAAATTGAAATAGGGGAAGGATTTTAATGGCAGGAAACAGCTACGAGAAGCCAGATTTTTGGTCAAAAAAAGCTTTTTCAGAAGGCTATCCGGCTCGCTCTGTATATAAATTGCAAGAAATAGATGAAAAATTTCACATATTGAAAAAAAATGCGCGTATACTAGACCTTGGTGCTGCTCCCGGGAGTTGGACGGTCTATGTCTTGCGTTATCTCGGTGCTTCGGGGCAGGTGACTTCTATCGACTTAAACCCGCTTGCAAAAGAGGTCAAAGGAGATAACTTAACCTTTATTCAGGGCGATTTATATGATGAGCGAGTGAGAAACCATGCGGCGGCTTTGGGGCCCTATGATGCACTTATTTGTGATGCGGCTCCCCCCACGACCGGAAATAAGCTTGTCGATACTGCTCGTTCTGCCGACTTGGTTGAACTTGCGCTTTTTTATGCACAAACAATGGTAAAGAAAGGCGGAAATTGTGCCGTTAAAATATTTCAGGGGGGAGATCAAAATATTTTGCTAAGGCAGATGCGTGAAATCTTTCAATCCGCAAAGGGTTTTAAACCAAAAGCTTGCCGAAGTGAATCCTTTGAAACCTATCTTATTGGCTTAGATAAAAAAAATTAAGGGAAAAAAATGAATAATACGACTATGAAATCCATTGCCTCACATCTTATCTCTTTTAGTTTTATTGTTTTATTTCTTTTTTCTCTCGCTGCCTGTAAGAAACAAGGCCTTGGTCAGGGTGGATTTGAAAGCCCTGGTCGAGAAGTTTCTA
>JAAZLA010000005.1 GCA_012799545.1 Treponema sp. | reverse complement strand
AGGCTAATAATAAGCGATTTTTGAAATGTATAAAAAGAATTTTTATAGAATTTTTTTGTAATAAAATCGGCAATTGGTTTTATAAATTGATCAAAGCTAAACCAAATGCTTGACGTATCTTTATTGAGTAAAAGAAAGATGAGGCGAATCGCAAGTATAATGATGAGGAAAAAAAGAAATGAGTTTACAATAGAAAAAGCAAAGTTTACTATAACGGAGAGTAAAATCCCAAGGCTAAATCGTTTTATTGCAATGATGGTGTTCAGCATTTGTGTGAGCATGTACAGTAGCCCCAAAGAAATAATGGGAGAGAAATCGAGTTGGTTAAGCCTTAAAAAAGTGAGCTTGCGAAAAAGATAAAGGTAGGGGTCGCAGATAGAAGTTAAAAAAGCATAAAAACTGTTTTGCTGTAAGCTCGGGCTAAAGCTCAATAAGAGCCGAATGAGGCAGAGAAACGAGTAGATCGAAATCGCAAAAGAGAGTAATCGTAATAATCCAAAAAATAAATCCATCTTTTATTCCTTCCAAATAGACTCAACTAAGTCTTGGTTTTTTAGTTCTGTTATAAAGTCATCATCACAAGAGATGCTTGTACTTTGTGGTGCCTTAATTTCGTAATCACCCCGCATGGTTTCTAAGTGAAAGTATACTTCGCAATTCCCTGGGTGTGAATAGATAAAATCCCTAAAGGCCATAAGTTTTGTTTGGTCTTTTGTTTTATCTTTTAGTTTAATATGAACCGCTTTTGTTACATAGCTTTCAAGCCTTTCTGGCAAAACAACTTCATCGATGAGCAAAGTTGGTCCGCCGTAGCTATCGTCGTACTTGCCTTTGAAAAATAAAATTGCGTCGACTTCCATTAGGTCTTTTATTTGTTCCCATGTTTTTGGGAATGCAGTAAACTTTATTGTTCCGTGTAAGTCTTCCAGTTGACCGAGTCCCATCCATTGTTGTTTTTTGGTAAGGATGGGGCGCACTTCTTTTACAAGGGCGAGGATAGCATAGTTTCGTTCCTTGCTCAAATGTTCTATGGCATTTGTGCGAAGGGAGACAAGTGAGTCTATTATTTTTTTATGCATTTCTAAGGGATGTCCAGAAATATAAAATCCGATAAGTTCTTTTTCAAGGCGTAGTTTTTCAAGTTCAGGCCAGTCCTCTGTTTCTTCGTAGGTAAAGTCTAAAAATTCTTTTTCACCAGAATCTTCAAATAAACTCACCTGCCCAAATTCTGTTGCCTCTTTTTTCTTGCTCACATAGTCGACTGCCTGTTCAAGATTTAAAAGCAGTTTTGATCGTCTTTCTCCAAGGCTATCAAAGCAACCAGTTTTTATGAGCACTTCAAGGGCTCGTTTGTTTATGGCAGAAAGGTTTACGCGTTCGAGAAAATCTATAAAGCTTTTATAGGGACCGTTTTTTTGTCTTTCCTGAATGAGCTCGTCAGCTGCTATTTCTCCTAAGCCCTTGATGCCGAGTAAGCCAAATTGAATTGCCCCATCAACTACGTCAAAGACCTTGTCTGAGCTGTTTATATTTGGCACCTTAACTTCAAGCCCCATGCTTTTTGCCT
>JAAZLA010000194.1 GCA_012799545.1 Treponema sp. | reverse complement strand
TATTGTAAATACGTGAGATTTTTCTCACAATAATCATAGAGGGGTCTTATGGATATCCAATTACAAGAATTAATTGACAAAATTAAGCTTGACGGGGTAGCGACTGCAGAAGAAGAAGCTGCCAAAATTATTTCAGAAGCAGAAAAATCTGCACAAGGCATCGTGCAAGAGGCAGAAAAAAATGCTGCACGGAACATTGAAAAAGCAAAGCTTGAGGCAGAGCGTCTTGAAAAAGCAAGTGTCGATGCAATCGCACAAGCAAGTCGAAATGTTTTGTTAACATTCCGTGAAAATGTTGTAAAAGAATTAAATGCACTTTTAAAAAATGCGGCGCAGTCGGCACTTTCTGCAGATTTACTTAAATCACTTATTCCAGAGGTGATTAAAAACTGGACTGAAAAAGAAGATGCGAAAGATGTCTCTGTTTTATTGAATAAAAAAGACCTCGACTCTGTGCAATCATCCTTAACGGCATCTCTCAAAGCTGAGCTTGCAAAAGGCTTACGCATACAAATGTCCGAAGAAGTAGTTGATGGTTTTCGCTTGAGCTTAAAAGACGGTGAAGCTTTTTATGACTTCTCGAGTGAATCTATTGCAAGTCTTTTTTCCTCATACTTAAACCCACAAACTGCAAAAATAATGAAAGAAGCTTCTCAAACTATGGGTAATTAAAATGAGTTTTTATTATCTCATGTCGCAGTTGCCGTATTTTTCTCTTTCACAATCGAGCCCGCTGCCCATTACAGAGTCTTATTTTTTAGAGCTTGCTGAGCGCAACTTAAACGAGGCGCAACTTAAAACACTAAAAAATATCTCCCTTGTACCAGAAAAAAAACCACGAGAAATTGACTCCTCCTTTTTGACTGCCTACTATGCTTGGGAGCGTGAGCTACGTTTTGTTTTGGGACAAATACGCGGACAAAGGCTCAAAAAAGACTTTTCTGTTCCAAATAACCTTTCTCAAAGCTTTGAAATTCTTTCGATAGCGAGAACGGCGACTGGTTTTGAAAGTCCTCTTGAGGCTGAACAGTTTTTAAACGAGCAACGCTTTTTAGCGATAAAAAAACTACAACCAATGGACTATTTTAGTCTTGATTCAGTTTATGCCTACGCCTTGCAATTAAAACTTGCCCTGCGTATAAAGCAATTTAACGAAGAATCTGGATTAGCAGAATATCGATCAATGTATGATACAATTCTTGGAGAATCAAAATGACAGATACAAAAGGTAGAGTTGTTGCTGTAAATGGCAACCTTATAAGTGTCGCCTTTGACGGAACAGTGAGCCTAAATGAAGTAGGCTATGTTTCTGTAGGGGACAAAAAACTAAAAAGTGAGGTTATCCGAATACAAAACGGAGAAGCCCAATTGCAAGTCTTTGAAATGACAAAGGGTATTCAAACAGGTGATGAAGTCTTTTTTACGAATGAACTTTTATCCATTGAGCTTGGTCCAGGCTTACTTGGACAAGTTTTTGACGGGCTTCAAAATCCGCTTCCTGAACTTGCAGAACAAGCTGGATATTTCCTCGAACGAGGCGTCTATCTTGACCCGCTTCCCGATGCAAGCACTTGGTCTTTTACCCCCATCGCAAAAGTGGGCGATACGGTAAAGGCAGGTTCTTTTATAGGTGAAGTGCCAGAGGGTACTTTTAAACATAAAATAATGGTTCCCTTTACCTTTTTGGGTAATTACACCGTCGTTTCAGTAAAAGAAAAAGGTGACTATGCCCTCAAAGATACCATCGCTGTTGTAAAAGACGCTCGCGGTGTAGAACACAATCTTAGTATGAGCTTTAACTGGCCGGTAAAACGTTCTGTTGACTGCTATGCCGAGCGCCTTATGCCTACAGACACACTTACCACAAAAATCCGTCTCATAGACACCTTTTTCCCCGTTGCCAAGGGCGGTACCTACTGTATCCCCGGACCCTTTGGTGCAGGAAAAACGGTTTTACAACACACCACGAGCCGCAACGCTGACGTGGACATTGTAATTGTAGCCGCCTGTGGTGAGCGAGCAGGGGAAGTTGTAGAAATCTTAAAAGAATTCCCCGAACTCACTGATCCACGCACAGGCCGCTCCCTCATGGAACGAACTATTATTATTTGTAATACCTCGAGTATGCCCGTTGCCGCTCGTGAAGCCTCGGTGTACACCGGTGTAACGCTTGCTGAATACTACCGACAAATGGGCTTAGACGTCCTCCTCCTTGCTGACTCAACAAGTCGATGGGCGCAAGCGCTTCGAGAAATGTCAGGACGCTTGGAAGAAATTCCTGGAGAAGAAGCCTTCCCCGCCTATCTTGAATCCTACATTGCAGCCTTTTATGAAAGAGCAGGCATTGTTCGCCTTCACGACGGTTCAACAGGTTCTGTAACCATCGGTGGAACAGTATCACCTGCGGGTGGAAACTTTGAAGAGCCCGTTACACAGGCAACCCTCAAGGTTGTCGGCTCCTTCCACGGACTCTCTCGTGAGCGATCCGATGCCCGTAAATATCCTGCGATTGATCCCCTTGAATCATGGTCAAAGTACAAGAGCGTCTTAGATAAAGACTGGGTCGATTTTGCACGCTATTATATGCACCGTGGTAACGAAATAGAGCAAATGATGAAGGTTGTCGGTGAAGAAGGGACGAGCCTTGACGACTACATTGTCTATCTCAAGGGTGAATTCCTCGATGCTGTCTATCTCCAACAAAACTCCTTTGACGAGATAGATTCTGCTGTTACCGTTGAACGACAAAATTATAGCTTCCAAAAAATAATACAAGTTCTCGGTTCAGATTATAATCTAGACAGTAAAGATGATGCGAGAACCTATTTTTATCAATTACGACAAAGTTTTATTGACTGGAACTATCTGCTTTGGGGAAGCGAGGAGTTTTCAAAGAAAGAAAAAGATCTCGATGCCCTCTATGAAAGCAAGGTAAAAAAACTTTCAGATAAAGCGAAGCATTTACTTGAAGGAGCTAAATAAAAATGAAAAAAATATATAGCAAGATTGAATCTATAAATGGTTCTGTTATTACCGTTAGAGCAAAGGATATTAAATACGGCGAACTTGCAGAAATTCAAACAAGTTTCGGCGCATCTCTTGCGGAAGTAAATAAAATTGACGGCGACCTTGTTTCCTTGCAAGTTTTTGCAGGTGGACGAGGCGTTTCTACCGGAGACGAAATCCGTTTTCTCGGTCATGAAATGCAGGTGAGCTTTTCTGACGACTTACTCGGCCGTATCTTTAACGGAGCAGGCGAACCACGGGATAAGGGACCTCTTTTGAGTGAAAACCTCGTTGAGATAGGAGGACCCTCCGTAAACCCTTCCAAAAGAATTATAGCCAACCGGATGATTCGAACTGGTATTCCTATGATTGACATGTTTAATACCCTCGTGGTAAGTCAAAAGCTCCCTATTTTCTCGATTTCAGGTGAGCCCTATAACGAACTGCTCGCACGAATTGCTATGCAAGCTGAGGTTGATATTATCATCCTTGGTGGAATGGGCTTAAAATACGACGACTATCTGTACTTTAAAAACACCCTTGAAGAAGCAGGTTCTTTGAGCAAAACGCTTATGTTTGTTCATACCGCATCTGACCCAACGGTAGAATGCCTTATGGTTCCCGATATGAGCTTGGCGGTTGCTGAGCAATTTGCACTTCAAGGAAAAGATGTTCTCGTCCTCCTCACCGATATGACAAACTTTGCTGACGCTATGAAAGAAATTGCGATTACCCAAGAGCAAGTTCCTTCAAACCGTGGATATCCAGGAGACTTATACAGTCAGCTTGCCGCCCGTTATGAAAAAGCGGTTGACTTTGACGATGCAGGCTCTGTTACCATTCTTGCGGTTACCACTATGCCTGGTGATGACGTAACACATCCCGTACCAGATAATACTGGCTATATTACCGAAGGACAGTACTACCTCAAAGGTGGTCGTATTGAACCTTTTGGAAGCCTTTCACGCCTTAAACAAAACGTAAACGGTAAAACGCGCGAAGATCACCGCGCCTTAATGGACGGTATGATTCGTCTCTACGCCTCTTACAAGGATACCCTCGAGAAAAAAGCCATGGGCTTTATGATGTCTCAATGGGACGAAAAACTCTTAAAATACGGAGAACTCTTCGAAAAGGAAATGATGGACTTATCTATCAATATTGCTTTAGAAGATGCCCTTGATTTAGGCTGGAAAATCCTTGCAGATTGTTTTGAAAAAGAAGAGACTGGCTTAAAGTCCGATCTCATCGCAAAATTTTGGCCACAATAAAAGAGGACGGATATGGCGATAAAGCTTACAAAAAATGAACTAAAAACTCAAAAAGATGCACTCAAACGCTATACACGCTATTTGCCAACTCTTACTTTGAAAAAACAACAACTGCAAAGCGAAATTCGCGATATTGAAATTCGTGCAAAGGAATTGCGGAAGGCACGAGAACAGCTCGAAAAAGAATTTTCTTCGTGGATTGCGGTCTTTGGTGAAACAGGTTTTTTTAAGCCCGAAATGGTCGTGGTAAGCAATATAAAAAAAGGCTTTACCAATATCGCTGGGGTAACCATACCTGTGTACGAAGGAGCTGATTTTGCCCGTGGCGACTATGATTTATATCTTACGCCGCTTTGGATAGACCTTGCAGCCGACCGAATGGAAAAGGCCCTTGCCTATGACCTTGAAGCAGAAGTTTTGGAAGAGCAAATACGGCTTTTATCTCGTGAGTTACGTGTTACTACCCAGCGCGTAAACCTTTTTGAAAAGGTAAAAATTCCTGAAACAAAGGCACATATAAAAAAAATTACGGTCTACCTTGGCGACCAACAAGTTGCCGCAGTAGTTCGTGGTAAAATTTCTAAAAAGAACTTAGAAGCCAAGACAAATACCTTTATGGAGATTGCATAATGATAGTATCTATGAAAAAAGTATCTTTGGTTGTACTTAATCGATACAAAGAAAAGAGCCTCAAATCTCTGCGAAAACTCGGTCTTGTGCATCTCGAAACACTTGAAGGTTCGAGCGAGGAGCTTTCTCGCGTTCGTGCCTTGTATGATAGACTTTCGACTGCAAAAACTTCTATACATGATTTGAAGTTGCCCAAAAATTATAAAAGCACTGGCAAAAGGAGCGCTATTGTGGAAAACTTAGATCGCGATGCAATCCTTTCTGCCTATGAAGAGAAGGGCGAAATCTCAGAGGGGCTAAAAAAAGCGCTCTTACAGGCTGAAGAAATTCTCGCTTTACAAGAGGCAAAAAAAGAAATAGGTGAAGATATACAGCTTGCAAGAAAGGAGCTAGACAGGCTCGCTGCCTGGGGTGGGGTAAATCCAAAAGACTTTGCCTACCTTGAAGAAAAGGGCATTGGCTTAACAATGTATGAAATACCTAGTGCTGCTTTGAAAAAAATTCCCGATGAGACAACTATCTTACAAGTAAATGCAGATAAAAATGCAACAAGATTTTTGCTCCTTCAATTTGCAGGAGAAGAGAAAGCAGAACTTCCACCAGAAGCCTTTAAAATAGCCCTCGGTGAAGAGTCAACTCAAAGCTTGGAAAAAGAACTTGCTGAAAAAAACAAGGCTCTGCTTCTTATTCAAAACGACTTGTACGAAGCTCTACAATATCTTCCAAACCTAAGCGAAGAAATGCAAAATCTTTCTAAGGCTATTGAGTTTGAAAATATCTATGCAGCTATGCCGCAAGATGAGGGCTTAGATGCAGTTGAAACAGCTGTTTTACAGAGTGAAAATCGTGCGCTTACATGGATAACAGGTTTTATTCCAACAGAAGATATCGAAGCTTTGCGAAGTTTTGCACAAAAAGAAAAAATTGCACTTATGATAAGCGATCCAAGTGAGGAAGATAATGTTCCGACAAAGCTTAAAAACAACAAGGTGGTGAGCCTCATTTATCCGGTAACGGACTTTTTGGGAACCGTTCCTGGCTACCGAGAATACGACATATCAGGCTGGTTTTTGCTTTTCTTCTCGATTTTCTTTGGTATGATTTTTGGCGACGGTGGCTACGGCATCTTGATCGTACTCACTGGTTTGGGACTTATTCTTCATTCGAAGATAAAGGGCAAAAAAATAGAACCCATGATAATATTGGTTGCACTGCTTGGGTTTTCAACGGTGGTTTGGGGAACCCTTACCTGTACCTGGTTTGGACTTGAAGTTTCACAAATACCGGCTTGGCTTGTAAACCTTTCTTGGGAACCCATATCGAATGCTAATCCAAACGAAGAGCTGCTTAAGCAAAATATTAAAATCTTTTGCTTTGCCCTTGCCCTCGTACAATTATCGATTGCGCATCTAAAAGGAATTTTTGCAAATATAAAAAGCTTAAAATTCTTGGGCGAACTGGGCTCACTCATCTTGCTTTGGGGAGTCTTCTACGTTGTTCTCAATATCGTTGTCGACAAAGAACGCTTTGCCTTTGATGCTGTTTTATTCGGCGGATATGAGGCAATGCCCATCGTTCTTTCGGCAATCGGCATTGGTTTTGCCATGAGTTTTATCTTTGCAAACTATGAAGGAAATATTTTCGCCTCCATAATGGCAAGCGTAAAAGATATTATTTCTGTCTTGCTCGGCGTCGTCAATGTGTTTTCTGACATTGTTTCGTATATTCGGCTTTGGGCTGTTGCCCTTGCAGGTTCTGCAATTGCTGCAACAATCAATACTATGGCAGGTCCCGCTCTCGGGTCTGCGCTCATGTTCTTGGGCATCTTGCTTTTAATCTTTGGACATGGCCTAAACATGGTGCTCAATGTATTGTCGGTTTTGGTTCACGGAGTCCGTCTAAACACCTTGGAGTTTACCGGGCATCTCGGTATGTCTTGGTCAGGTCACTCCTACAAACCATTTAGTGAATAAAATTTTTGCAAAACAAGGCAAAAGAAGACAAGTGGGTTTTAATGCGACTTCCATGTCGCTAAAAATATATAAATTAACTTTCTCACTTCGTTGCGAAAGTTAGAAAAAAGAAAATAAAAAATTTGAAGTTTTTTTATTTTCTTTTTATAGGAGTATGTATGGAATTTTTAAGTTGGTTAGGAACTGCATGTGTATTTGGCATTTCTGCAATTGGATCAGCAATCGGTATTGGTGCAGCAGGTCTTGCTGCAATTGGTGCATGGAAACGGGGCTACCTCAACAATAAACCTGCTCCCTTTATCTTATCAGTTTTTGCTGGGGCTCCTTTAACACAAACTTTGTACGGTTATCTTTTAATGGGTGCCTTACAAGAAAAATTGTTAGCAGGTGCAAATCCAGGTTTAATCTTGGGAACTGGTGTTTTCACTGGTTTAGTTATTGCCGCTTCTGCGATTTTCCAAGGAAAGGCTGGTGCTGCAGGTGCTGATGCTCTTGGTGAAACAGGAAAAGGTTTTGCAAACTACCTCATGGTTGTAGGGCTTTGTGAAACTGTAGCCCTCTTTGCTATGGCTTTTAACTTCTAAAAATGATAAGTCGCACAGTCCAAATCGGAGCTGGGCATGTAAAACAGATTGGCATAGGAGGACTTTCTCCTGTGTCAATACAAACTATGTGGAAAGAAGGCATCCTCGTTGTGCTCAAAGAATCGAAGGAGTACAACAAAGATGCCCTTTTTTCTATTTTGGAGCGAATCGCTGTTTTAGAAAGTCTCGGTTGCGATCTTTTACGTTTTGCGGTGCCAGATATGGAATCGGCACAGGCATTGAATATCATTGCCTCAAAAACGTCCATGCCACTCGTTGCTGATATTCACTTTGATTATAGGTTGGCGCTTGAGTGCTTAAAAGGCGATGTTGCAAAAATTCGTATAAATCCAGGCAATATCGGAAAAAAAGAAAATCTCGTACAAGT
>JAAZLA010000193.1 GCA_012799545.1 Treponema sp. | reverse complement strand
TGTTTTTCAAGATAGTCGTTTATAGCAGCACGGAGCGCCTTATCTCCCAAAACAGAACAGTGCACCTTGTTTGAAGGCAGTCCTCCAAGCTTTGCCACAATGTCTTGAGGCTTAAGCTTATAGGCTTCCTCTATGTGCATTCCTTTTATTGCCTCTGAAAGGATAGAAGTTGAGGCGATAGCACTTGCGCATCCATAGGTTTTCCATCGCACATCGCTGATAATGTCATCTTTTACTCGCAAAAGAATGAGCATTTGATCGCCACAGCGAATATTTCCGACAATGCCCCGTCCATCGCAGGGCCATTGGTCTTCATTTTCCATTAAAACATTTTTGGGGTCAGTAAAATGCTCTTTTACTACCTCAGAATATAACCACTCTTGCATAGCTATTTCTCCTCTATCTGTTTATACAGTGTATTCTTACATCGGAATCGATGACATTTTTCGAAGTCTATCGATAACCGGTGGAAATTTCTCTAAAATATAGTCTACTTCTTCCATTGTGCTATATTTTCCAAAACTAAATCGAATAGAGCCATGAGCAAGCTCTGGTCCCAAACCTATTGCCATAAGCACGTGGGAAGGGTCTAAACTTCCAGAAGCGCAGGCTGAGCCCGTTGAAACGGATATACCCAAAAGATCGAGGTGGAGTAAAATAGCCTCGCCCTCGGCTCCTGGAAAAGAAACATTGAGGGTGTTGGGAAGCACTTCGCTTTCGTGCCCGTTCACGTGAATGTTGGGAATTTTTTCTAAAAAGCCCTCTCGTAAGGCTTCTCTCAACTTCCATGTATGAGATTTATAGCTTGATAATTCTTTTTTTGCAAGACTTGCTGCTAAACCAAAGGCCGCAATAGCCGGAGCATTATAGGTCCCTGCCCGAAAGCCTTTTTCCTGGTGCCCACCTCGTATAAGCGGTTCTATATTGCGCCCTTCTTTTACGTACAAGGCACCGATGCCCTTTGGTCCATAGATTTTATGTGAGGAAAAAGTTGCATAATCAACATTCCATGCTTTTAAGTCCACAGGAATTTTCCCCACCGCTTGTACCGCATCGCTGTGAAAAAGCGCACCACTTTGGTGGGCTAGGTCTGCAAGGGTTTGTATATCTTGCACTGTGCCTATTTCATTGTTTGCAGCCATAATAGAAACGAGGAGAGGATTTTCACTGAGGGCTTTTTGATACTCGTCCATATTGATTCGTCCGTCAGGATTAACCGCAACTTCTATAAGTCGAAAACCTTCTCTTTCGAGTTCTTTTGCAGATTCTATAACACAAGGATGCTCAATTGCAGAAATAACAATCGTATTTCGTTGCATTTTTTTTGATAGCGAGATCATTGTTTGAAATACGGTATTGTTTGATTCAGAACCACCTGAGGTAAAGATAATTTCATTAGCGGAGCAATTTATCAGCTCGGCAAATTCTACCCGTGCCTTTTCTATTTTTTTAGATTCAAGTCGTCCATCTTCGTGTAAGCTGGACGCATTGCCAAATTTTTCCAACTCTGAGATGTAAAAATGCTTTACTTCTTCAGAAAGTGGTGTTGTTGCATTGTAATCTAAATATATTCTCTTATGCATTTTCTATCACTCGGGAAATAATCCCGCCTCCTAGGCTAAGCCCTTCTTTATATATCACAACTGATTGCCCAGGGGCAACAGCTCTTTGCGCTTCTAAAAACTGCACCAAAACGCTTGTATCTTCAATGCTTGGTATAATATCTGCTTCGACTGGCTTTGATGCAAGACGAATTTTCACCCAGGCTCGAAAGCTTTTTTCGGGGCGATAGTCTCCTGCCCAAACCCAGTTTTCTGAAAGCAAGGCCTTTGAAAATAAATCATCCTCATAGGCGAGTATTATGGTATTGTTCTGAGAATCGATGGCTTGAACGTAGAGCGGTTTTACATCGCTAATTCCAAGCCCTCTTCGTTGTCCGACGGTATAATGCTCAAGTCCCCTGTGTTTTCCCAAAATACGTCCTTCGGGATTGATAAAGGAACCTTCTTGTGCTTTTTTATCTTGAAAGAGGATATCAAAATACGTTTGTGGTACAAAATCTTGGCTTTCTTTTCGCTTCGATGCTGCAAGTTCTCTTTTTTTTGCCATTTCATAGACTTCTTTTTTTGTAAAATCTGAGAGGGGGAAACGTACCTTCTCTAAAATGGATGAGGGAAGGCGGCATAAAAAATAGCTTTGGTCTTTTTCGCCATCTTTTGCTTGAGTTACAACAAAGGGATGTAAGCCTGTTTTTTTGTTTTCTCCATAGACAGAGGCTATATCATCTTTTATTTGTACAATACGTGCATAATGGCCAGTACAAAAATAGTCAAAGGCTATTCCTTTTGCGTCAAGTTCTTTTTGGATACCTTCTATGAAGGCTCCAAATTTTACAAAGCGATTGCATTGAATACAAGGATTTGGCGTTTTGCCTGCTCTATATTCTGCTTTAAAATAATCGAGGACCTTTTCATTGTAGACCTTTGCTACAGGGATGAGGTAGTAAGGAATATCGTGTTCTTTGCAAAAACTGCGACATTCGGCTATGTCTTTTTCTTCATCGGGACTATAGCAAGATTCACGTCTGCCCGATTCTGAGTGCGGGATAGGGTAGCCCTCGTCCCATAAAGACATAGTTGCTCCGATTACAGTGCAGCCACGTTCTTTGAGAAGTAGGGCTGTCAATGCTGAGTCGACACCGCCAGATAAGGCAACAACGACAGTTGAACCAGCTTCGGGAGAGGATACTTCTTGTATTACAATAGGGCTTTTTTTAGAAAGCCCAGTACTTTCATAGGTCATACTTAAAATATACTGTTTTAATGAAAAAGAGTGAATAGACAAAGGGTATAAAAACTAGCGAAATACTAGGTTTCTTTAGTCAAAATGCTTTATTTTTTATTGGAACTATAGTATATTATGAGTATGAAGATTTCAACACGCGGTAGATATGCATTGAGGCTCTTATTGGACCTCATGTTACAAGATAAAGATAGCTATGTTTCTCTAAAAGAAATATCGAGTAGGCAAGATATTTCTGTGAAGTATTTGGAGCAAATTACCTCGCTTTTGACAAAGGCGGGTTTGCTTATCAGTACCCGGGGACCTACAGGGGGCTATAAACTAGCAAAAAGCCCTGATCACATACGAGTTTATGATGTTATGGTCGCTACAGAGGGGCCACTGCATTCCGTAGCTTGTTTAGGTGAAACGGAAAACCCTTGCCCTCGAAAAGATTCTTGTACTACCCTTGGAGTCTGGGAAGGACTCGATAAGGTTGTCTACGATTATCTAACTTCAATTACACTTTCTGACGCCCTTACATTGGAAAACAAGGAAGCAGTTAACTTTTCTATTTGACAGAATCTCTTATAGCTTCATTTTTCCCTCTTTTTATGCTATACTATCCCCATGAAACAAGAACGTAAAAGCGATTTTTGTTTCGGGGAGGTAAAAATGAATCGCAAAGCTATACTCGGAGCAGCAGTCCTGCCCCATCCGCCTTTGGCTGTTGGTAAGGTTGCAGTCGATAAAAAAGAGATAATCAAAAAAACAATTGCATCTTTTCATAGCCTTGCAAAAGAGATAGAAAGGTTTGCACCGCAAACCATTGTCCTCATTTCTCCCCATACGAACCTCTATGCCGACTATTTTCATCTGGGATCTTATAACGAGGGTGAAAAAATAGCTTGGGGAGACTTCTCGCGCTTTGGTGATGCAGAAAGTCGAGTTGAAGTAGGCTTCGATGAGCCCTTTATCGATGCACTGGCAGAACTTTGTCAAAGAGAAGATTTCCCTTGTGGAAAGCTTGGAAAAAAAACCTCCTTTCTCGACCATGGAATTACCGTACCGCTTTATTTTGTGCAAAAACAGTATAGCGATTTTCAGCTTGTGCAAGTTGGCTTAAGTGGCTTAGGCTTGGCAGAGCACTATGCCTTGGGTATGAAAATAGCAGAGGTTGCAGAAAAGCTTGAGCGAAAAACCTATATCATAGCAAGTGGCGACCTCTCCCATAAATTGCTTGCCGATGGTCCCTATGGCTATGCTGCCGAAGGCCCAGAATACGATGAACGAATAATGGCGGTCTTGGAAAGGGCTGCCTTTGGCGAAATGCTGGATTTTGATGAAGCTTTTTTAGAAAGGGCAGCCGAATGTGGGCATCGCTCTTTTTGCATTATGGCAGGAGCCTTTGACGGGCTTAAAGTAGATGCAAAAAAACTCTCCTATGAAGGTCCCTTCGGCGTTGGCTATGGTGCAGCTCTTTTTATACCAATAGAAAAAGATACAGCACGGCATTTTTTAGAAGGCTTTAGAGAAAAAGAAGCTAAAAAACTTACAGAAAGACGAAAAAACGAAGCTCCCTATGTACAGCTCGCACGCGCTGCTATAGAACACTTTGTAAACTGTGGAAAGGTTCTTGAACTCGATGCAAAATTAAAAGAAAAAATTGTGCTAGAAAAAGAAGCCTATACAAAAAAGGCTGGTTGTTTTGTTTCTTTGAAAAAAAATGGACAACTTCGCGGCTGCATTGGGACTATTTCGCCGACACAAGAAAATATTGCCGAAGAAATTATTGCAAATGCTATTTCATCTGCGAGCAGGGACGGGCGCTTTGAACCTGTTCGTGTCGATGAGCTTTCAAGCCTCGTGTATTCTGTAGATATTCTCTCGGAATCGGAGGCTATTGCGAGCGAAAAAGAGCTTGATGTAAAACGCTACGGAGTTATTGTAAGTGCGGGACATAAGCGGGGACTTTTACTGCCCAATCTTGAAGGCGTTGATAGCATCGACATGCAAGTATCTATTGCCAAGCAAAAGGCGGGTATTTTGCCACACGAAAAAGTGAGCCTCGAGCGTTTTGAAGTTCTTCGCTATGAATAAAAAACACCTTGTAAACTGCGATATTTGTCATCATCGTTGTAAGATAGCTCTGGGAGCCTATGGTTTTTGTGGTATTCGCCAAAACCTCGATGGAAAACTTGTAAACCAAGGCTATGGAAAGATAACAGCCCTTGCCCTCGACCCAATTGAAAAAAAACCGCTTTATCGTTTTTATCCCGGTTCTGCTATTCTTTCCGTTGGTTCTCTCGGTTGCAATATGAACTGTAGTTTTTGCCAAAATCACCACATTGCTCGTTTACGCCTCGATTCTGCCGAGCCAAATTCTGTTTGGGAGTCTTATACGCCAAAAGCCCTCGTCGAACTTGCAATAGAAACCAAAAAACAAGGCAATAGGGGGCTTGCCTTTACCTATAACGAGCCCCTTATCAATTATGAATTTATTATCGATTGTGCAAAAAAAATGAAGGAAATGGATTCGGAGCTTAAAGTTGTTCTTGTAACAAACGGGCATCTAGAAATAGCTCATGCAAAAAAACTCCTTCCCTACGTCGATGCGGCAAATATTGACCTTAAAGCCTTTCGGAAAGCCTTTTATACAAAGATGGGTGGCGATTTTTCCCTTGTAAAAGCCTTTATCGAAGAAGCGGTAAAAAACTGCCATGTTGAACTATGCTATTTGCTTATACCGGGCTTAAATGATGGACTTGATGAAGTGGAAGAAGCCGCCGAGTGGATTGCTTCCCTAGATTGCACCGGGCAAGGACCCCTGGAAAATGGAAAAGACATTCCCTTGCATATTTCTCGATTTTTTCCGACTTACAAACTCGTAGATAGGGCTGCAACTTCAGTTTCCGCTGTCTACGAGGCAGTCGCAGTAGCAAAAAAACACTTAAACTGGGTTTATCCAGGAAATGTTTGAGCTTTAATCTCGGTTTTTATTTGGCTATCATAGAAAAAAAACGAGCAACTCTTAACATATTGACAAAATTTGTCATTTTGGAAAATTTTTTATGTTTTTTGCTGTCTACGTATTGATTGCTCTTGTAACAAAGTGCAGACTTAATTATACTTATCGAATAGCAAATAGGGAGGTTTTTTTGTGCCAAAAGGTAAACCAATTATCGATATAGAAAAATGTAAGGGCTGTGCTCTCTGTGTAACAGCTTGTCCCAAAAAAATTATCAATATGTCGAGTCAAACAAATGCGCAAGGGGTACATTTTGCCTATTGTGTAGATGAAACGAAGTGCATTGCCTGTATGTCTTGTGCAACGATTTGCCCAGATATGGTAATTGAAATTCTTAAATTTGATTAGCTAAGGATAGAAATATGAATGATAAAATATTAATGAAGGGAAATGAGGCAATAGGTGAGGCTGCAATTCTTGCGGGCTGCCGCCATTATTTTGCCTATCCCATAACACCACAAAATGAAATTCCTGCCTATATGGCGCTGCGACTTCCAGAAGTTGATGGCACATTTTTACAAGCAGAAAGTGAAGTTGCCGCAATCAATATGGTTTTCGGGGCTTCCGCTGCTGGTGCGCGCGTTATGACCTCCTCCTCATCTCCTGGAATTGCCTTAAAACAAGAAGGTTTTTCCTATCTCGCTGGTGCGGAACTTCCTGCCGTTGTGGTAAATATGATGCGAGGTGGACCAGGCTTGGGAAATATTTCTGGCTCACAGGGTGATTATCATCAAGCAACTCGTGGTGGAGGAAACGGCGACTATAAAACCATCGTTTTAGCTCCCGGAACTGTGCAAGAACTTGCAGACCTTACGATAAAGGCCTTTGAACTTGCCGACAAATACCGCATGGTCGCAATGATTTTGGGCGATGGCTACCTCGGACAAATGTCTGAGCCTTTGACTCTTCCAAAAGCGGTTCAAAACATCCCGTCAAAGGCAGACTGGGCGCTCACTGGTCCTAAGGGTCGAGCTGGTCGCTCGATTGCATCCCTCAGACTTGCTCCAGACGACGCACTTTATCAACACAATATGCACTTAGCAGAAAAATATGCCCAAGTCGAGGCAGCAGAAACAATGGCGGAGTCCTATCTTTGCGATGATGCCGATATTGTACTTTGTGCCTATGGTACTTCTGCTCGTATTTGCCGAAAAGCAATAAAAAAACTGCGAAGCGAAGGCATAAAGGTTGGACTTTTTCGTCCTATTAGTCTCTGGCCCTTTCCCAAAAAAGAGCTTGCAATAGTTGCATCAGGGGCAAAAAAACTGCTTACCGTTGAAATGAGCCTTGGGCAAATGCTCGACGATATTCGTTTACATTCGGGTAAAATCCCCTCTGAGGTCGATTTTTACGGTACACCAGGTGGTGCACTTCCAAAAATTGAAACCATAATAGAAAAGGTGAGGTCCTATGTCTAAGCTAATATATACAAAACCAGAAGCCCTTCGGCCGGTAAAAACACATTATTGTCCAGGTTGTGGACATGGCATTGTGCATAAACTCATTGCACAAATTATCGATGAGTTGGGTATTCGAGAAGATACCCTTCTTGTTGCACCCGTTGGCTGTGCAGTTCTTGCCTATAACTACATCGATGTAGACGGCTTGGAGTCAGCCCACGGAAGAGCTCCTGCAATATCCACGGGACTTAAAAGAGTACACAAAGATAAAATCGTGATTTGCTATCAGGGTGATGGAGACTTACTTGCCATAGGGGCAGCTGAAACTATCCATGCGGCAAATAGGGGCGAAGATATTACGGTTATTTTTATAAATAATGCCATCTATGGTATGACAGGTGG
>JAAZLA010000192.1 GCA_012799545.1 Treponema sp. | reverse complement strand
TTGCCATCGACAATATCTTGCGCAATACTCAATGCAATTTTTTGATACGAAGCCATTTTTATCGTCGCCATGAAATCCCCAAAGTAAAAAAATAGTCTACTAAGTAGTTTCTCTTTGTCCGACAACCTAAGTATAACAATAGGTTGTCGGTTTGGTCAAGTAGAAGAGGAAAAAAGATGTAGGTATGAGAGAAGTATCATTAATTTGATAGTATTTTCTATTTGTTAGAGTTTTTTCGTATATTGGATAGTACTTTTTTTTGTAAAAAAAAAAGATATGGTATCTCTTTATAATTATGTTATAATTTATAAGAAGTATAACTCTTTTTGTGCTGGGGCTAAGTAAAAGCCTTAAGAAGAAAGCCTAACATGAACTTTGCCATGAAGCGCGACAAAATTCATGAGATCACTCATCTAGAATAGTTAGAAATAAAAGGGGGCTCGAAATTTCGGGATCAGGTGTTTTTGCTACATTGCCACAGAATTTTTTCTCGCCGCTATCGAGCTCAAAGCGTGAGCACTATGCAGCTCTTTTGCTTATTTATTTTGAGCTTTTCCAAGAATCGCCGCATGGGATTGAGCGGCCTGTGCTTATGGCTCGGTTTAATAATTATTTTTTGACGCATCAGGGTAACTTTGTCGACGAAGAGGAGCTTGCCGACGAGCAGGATCTCGATTGGTGCAGTTCGGATATGTTCGAAAGTGAAGAGGAGCAAGAAGGAGCTGTCCAGTCTGGGTTTGCAGCGCGCTATCTGCGTGAACTTTTAAAAACTGGTTGGATGTCCGAGGAGGTCCTACCTGATTATACGCAGATTATCAATATTACGGTGCATGCACGCCCCTTTTTAGAGGCACTGGCCAAAGTAGAGGGGGGAATGAATGTTGAGTACGAGAGCCATGTTGTGTCTATTTATTCTCTGCTTTGTGGGGATGCTGCAAAGGAAAATGGCCACTATATGGTAATCAATGCCCATGCGCAAACCTTGGCGCTTATCGATAGTCTTAAGGTGCTTTCACAGACGATTCGCGAGCACTATGAGCGTCTGACTGACCAAGAGGAAAACAAAGATATTGCCGATATTTTGGCACTGCACTATACCAGCTATGCCAACGATATTCTGGATGCGGCATATAAACGTTTAAAGACTTCGGATAATCTTTCGCGGTATCGGCCAAAAATTTTATCCCAGGTGCGCGATTTTTTACTGGATCAAAAATGGCTTCGCTCAAATGCAAAAAAATATGCACAGATGGCCATTGTGCCGCAGAAGATAGCCGAAGAAAAGTTGAGCAATATGCTCGAGGAAATTCGCGATATAATACAAGAGGAAAACACTAAAGTGCGTTTCTATCTTTCTTTCTATTCTAGGGCGAGACCTCTAAAGTCTTCTATAGTAGCGTAGTTTTTTCTCTTCATAAAGGTTTCAATGCCCGCTATGATTTCTTCCATAGCTCGTGGGTTGGCAAAGGTTGCAACGCCGACTTGTATGGCGCTTGCTCCAGCCATGATAAATTCTACCGCATCTATCCAGTTCTGTATGCCGCCGAGTCCGATGACGGGGATGCGATCTTTTTCTTTTTTTTCTTGCATCATTTTGCATACATCCCAAACCATGCTCAGTGCAATGGGTTTTATTGCAGGGCCGGCAAGTCCTGCTTTTACATTATCGAAAACAGGTTTACCCCGCTCAATATTGA
>JAAZLA010000191.1 GCA_012799545.1 Treponema sp. | reverse complement strand
CTATTTCCGCACCGTCAACCTTTACAAGCTTTTCAAGAGCAAGGGTATTTAAGCCAATTATAGCACTCAGCGGCGTGCGTATTTCATGTGACATTCGAGCGAGAAAGTCGGTTTTTGCCTTGTCTGCTCTCTCAAGTGCATTATTTTTCTTCCTGTGTATCTTTGTCAGGATAAAAAGTATAATAGAAATAGCTAGAAGTCCAATCACAAGTAATAAAAACATGGAGGACTCGAAAGGGTTTGTTTTTATATAGCTTTGTAAGTTCGTGTCGGGCACAGTCCACGAAAGAGAAGTAAATAAAAAAAACAGAAAAATACTAATAAACGATTTTTTCACTTATATACCTATTACTTTTAGGCTATTATACCATGCCTTTTTGAATAGCGCAATAAAAAAAGATTCTTGCGTTTTATGCACAAATACCATATAATTAGTGCATGGATTTTTTTGAAATACAGGCTTTTTATGAATTATCCAAAACACTGCACTTTTCGAAGGCTGCATCAATAATCCACTTAAGCCCTTCTGCACTAAGCCGTCTTGTTATGCGCCTGGAAGATGAACTAGGGGTACAACTTTTAGATCGCGATACGCGCCAAGTACAGTTAACAGAGGACGGAAAGCTTTTTCTTCGTTTTGCCCAGGATATCTTGCATCAAAAAAGCATGATTGAAAATACCTTTCGTGAGCGAAATGAAAGCGTTTCTGGGAATTTGCGCATCTATGCCTCTGTAACAGCCTGTTATACGATTTTGCCTGAATTTATAGAAAAGATATCAAAAGACTATCCAGACATAAAACTCTTGGTTGAAACAGGAGATCCAGCCCTTGCTTTTAAAATGCTCGAAGATGATGGATGTGATATAGCGGTTTCTGCTCTGCCCAATGAAAGAGATATGCAAAAAACAGTTCTTGCAGATTTTGAAACCTATCCCATAAAAATTTCGCCGCTTGTCTTTGTTGCAAAAAAAGATTCTGTGTATGCAGCCTTTACAAAAGAAACTATTTATAAAGAAGCGCATTTTATTATTCCAAAGCGTGGATTAGCTCGAAAACGTTTTGACCTAGCTACAAAGCATGTGCCAGTTCACATTGCAGCAGAAACGGCAGGAAATGAAGCTGTTCTTGCGCTGACTGCTCTTGGGCTTGGACTTGGACTTGTGCCAGAGATAGTCTTGGAAAATGGTCCTTTTTCTCAAGGTCTTATGGCATATCCTCCTGAAATGAGCGGTTTAGGTGCCTATAGTATTGGCTTTGTTATGAAAAAAAACATACGAGAAACGCATGCTTCTTTTCGTCTTCTACAAGTAGCCCGCAGCATAATAGAAAGCTTTGGGGAAGTATGAGACTAAGCCTTTTTATTGAAGGGCATCGGTTTTTTATTTTTTTTATAGAAGATACAAGGCTTCTTGTATAATTAAATTGAAATGTTTATACTTACTAGAAAGTATAAAAAAGGATGGTAAAATGAAAAAGGTAAAAATGGGCTTTATAAGCCTCTGTCTGCTGATGGCAGTTCTAAGTTTTTTTTCTTGCACGAAGGAAAAATCAAATCTAAACTCTTTGGAAAAAATAAAAGAGAAGGCTGTGTTTGTACTTGGTCTCGACGACTCTTTTCCACCGCTTGGTTTTCGAGATGATAATAACAATATCGTTGGCTATGACATTGATTTAGCGAGCGAAGTTGCAAAGCGATTAGGCGTAAAGCTTGAATGCCAGCCAATTGACTGGGCAGCAAAAGAGCAAGAGCTCAACACCGGAAAAATCGATTGTATTTGGAATGGCTTTACGATGACAGCTGAGCGAGAAGAAGCGCTTTCTTTTACAAAACCTTATCTCGACAATGCACAAGTGGTAATTGTTCGCTCCGACTCTGGGTATAAAACTTTAGCAGACCTTGCTGGAAAAACAATTGGACTGCAAGCAGGTTCAAGTGCAGCAGAAGCTGTGGACTCTGTGCCTTCTTTCAAAAAGAGTCTAAAAAACATAGTAGAATTCAAAGACAATCTTACCGCATTTATGGACCTTGAAATAAAAGGGGTTGATGCTGTGGTGATGGATATGGTTGTTGGAAACTATAGTATTCAAACAACTGGAAAACCCTTTGTTGTTCTAGAAGAGGTGCTTGCTTCAGAAAAATACGGCATAGGCTTTAGAAAGGGTGATGTAGAATTGCGCGATGCTGTGCAAGATGCCCTCCTTGCTATGGCAAACGACGGAACTATTGCAGAAATTTCTAATAAATGGTTTGGTAGAGATATATCCGTTGTTGGTAAATAATCTCACAAAAATATAAAAACAAGTTCATGCTCCGTAGTCTAATTTCTAAAAAAATTGAAAAACTGCGGAGCTTGTTTTTCGTAATTCTAGGAAGATTTATATGAATTCATTATTAGTAACAATGCTCAAGGGGACAGTCACATCATTGGAAATCTTCTTTTTGACACTTTT
>JAAZLA010000032.1 GCA_012799545.1 Treponema sp. | reverse complement strand
CATATAGTTAATTTGACAGAAAAAGAAATTGCTGTTTTTCAAGAAACATTAAAAACTGACGCCCTCTTGATGTCGGAGTCAAAAACGGAAACAATTATTAATTATGAAATGTATCAAAAAATTTCAGCTATCTTAAAAAAGCACCGGGAAAAATAAAATGAATAAAAAAAAAATTGGACTGAGATTATTTGTACGAAATTTTGAAAATTATTTTTCTCTTTTTATAGTTGCTTTTTTAATTATCCTGCCCCTTTTGTTTAAAATAATGAATCGTTTTCATTTCCAAATACTCAATAGTGAAAACGCCATCGTAAATCTTGTTTTTGCCTTCGCCTGTTTTTCGGGCATAATTACCTGGCGAGAAGGAAATCATATTAGTCTCGCGAGTTTAACGGATGGTCTGCCAAAACGTTTTAAGCCCTTTATACTTTCATTTCGAAGTGCTACTACAGTAAGTATTTTGACTGCCTTATTTTTTGCATCCTTTTCAGCTTCTTTTATAGCCTTTCTGCCCAGTCAAAAAGTATGGGGCATTCCTCTCCTTGTTTTTTTTGCCCTCTTACCACTTGCATATTTTACTATGCTTCTACGAAACCTCTTCCAAAAAGAATATCGCTTACAAAACCTTTTAGGCTTTCTTATCGGTGTTTTAATTTCTCTCGGTCCCTTGTCAGGAGTTTTGTATTCGCTTTTTAAAACAGAATCTCTTGGCTTTTTATATAGATTAAATGATTACTGGCTTACATTTTCAGCCCATGCGTTTATACCTCTTACTCTTATTCTTGTTGTCTTTGCCTTTATAGGGGTGCCTCTTTTTGTCATCCTTGGGGGCATTGCCTATCTCGCTTTTTCACAAGGCGGTGGTTATGTAGAAGTGCTTTCCTTTGAAGCCTATGCTGTCCTTACAGACAAGGCTATCGCTGCTATACCCCTGTTTACCATAGCAGGCTTTATTTTATCCAAGGGAAGCACAGGAAAGCGTCTTGTCAGCGTTTTTAAGTCCCTCTTCGGCTGGTTTAAGGGGGGGATTGTAATAGCAGCCGTCCTCGTTGTTACATTTTTTACTATTTTTACCGGTGCGAGCGGTGTTACCATACTTGCGCTAGGACCCTTGCTACTAATCGCCCTTGGAGGCTCTGGCTACAAAAAAGAAGATTCTGAGGCTTTGATCACCGCCTCAGGCGCCATCGGGCTTTTGTTTCCTTTAAGTATCGCAATTATTATGTTTGGCTCTGTAAATTATTTTTCTGTCGATGTCTACGACATTTTCAAAGGTGCATTTTTACCTGGTTTAATTCTCGCTATTTCAATGGTTCTTTTAGGACTGAGCCGTGATGTGCAAAAAGAACGGGACGCTTTCAACGGAAGAGAAATACTATCTGCTTTAAAATCAAGCGTATTTGAAATCTTACTTCCCTTCTTTGTTATCTTTGGATTTTTAGGTGGGTTTTTTAGTATTATTGAGGCCGCGTCCTTTACC
This sequence comes from Treponema sp., assembly GCA_012799545.1. Classification (GTDB taxonomy): domain Bacteria; phylum Spirochaetota; class Spirochaetia; order Treponematales; family Treponemataceae; genus JAAZLA01. The sequence continues at coordinate 6,646 of JAAZLA010000032.1, read as the reverse complement.
TTGTTGTATGCCTTTGTCTTAGAAACCTTCGTACGAAAAACCTTTTCCTTAAGGGAATCTTTGGCTGTTATAACTGAAGCGATTCCCATAACTGGTGGTATTCTTTTTATTTTGGCAAGCGCACGTGGTCTTTCTTATTTTATGATAGATGCAAATATTCCAGAGCTTATAACCGGTTTTATAACAAGTCATATTCAATCAAAGATTGTTTTCTTACTTTTATTAAATGTTTTTTTACTTCTCGTTGGCTGCCTCATGGACATATATTCTGCTATTTTTATCATATCTCCCTTGCTTATGCCCATCTGTGAGTCTTTTGGCATTCATCCCGTGCATACCGCTGTTATTTTTTTGACAAACCTTCAACTCGGTTTTTTAACGCCACCGATTGGTATGGACCTCTTTGTTGCAAGCTATGCCTTTGACAGCCCAGTAATGAAAATTGTCAAAAATGTCTTGCCTTTTATTTTGGTACAAGCGATTGTTTTATTGCTTATTACATATATACCATGGTTGACAACCGTTTTTTTATAATGCCCATAAAATAATGAGATATCTACGATTTTTAATTTTGCTTATCATGATTTTTTCTCTCATTTCTTGTGGAAAGGAATCTAGCGCCGAACAAGGCTTTTTTTCTGCACCAGAAAAAATCTTTAGGCAAAATAAAGATTTTCAAGTATTTTTAGAACAAAGAGCAATCGATAGCTACTTAGACTCTTTTTCATTAAAACAAAAACTCTCGCAACTCTTTATTATCAATCTGGAAGGTTCAAGTAATTATACATCAAGCCATGATTATAACGAGCTTTTTTGCCCCGGCGGTTTTATTTTCTTTTCATATAATATTGGAAAAACAGCCGAAATGCTTATGGATTTTACCGATTCTATTCTCGATTATTATAAAACAGATATCCCTCCTTTTTTGTCCCTTGACCTTGAAGGAGGGGAGGTGAATCGCCTGAGAAAAATTGTTTCACCGCTTCCTTCAGCTGAAGAAATAAGTCAGCTTTTTACAGCAGAGGAGGCAGCTTTGTTTTACAAAGAGATCGCAAAACAAAGTCATTTGCTTGGGTTTAGCCTCAATTTTGCACCCATTGTTGAACCCCTTTTAGAGGAAAACGCAGCCTTTTTAAAAACACGCTCCTTTGGATCCATCGAAAAAACAAAGTTTTTTTCACTCGCCTTTATCGAATCCTTTAACAGTGAGGGGGTGCTTTGTACTTTAAAACATTTTCCTGGTAACACAGATGTAGACCCACATAGAAACCTGCCTGTTTTAGCGCTAAACAAAGAGGATTTTGAAAAAAACATGCTTGCACCTTTTCGCTTTGTGCTGGAAAATCAAAAAAACAAAAATGCGGTACTTTTATCTCATGCACTTATTCCTTTTATAAGCGACTTGCCTGCAAGTCTTTCTTTAGAAGTCGTCGACCTTCTTGTAAAAGACCTCGATTATTCTGGACTCATTATTACTGACGATATTTTTATGGCAGCCTTAGAAGGTTTTTTCTCAGAAGAAAAAGATGCTATTCTTTTGGCTTTAGATGCTGGTGCACATATCTTATTGAGCTCAAAAAAAGTCTTCACGCAGTTTCTCCCTTTTTTGGAAGAAATTTATACAACTGAAACGGTATATAAAGAAAAGATAGATATCGCTTTGCAGAGAATTATACGGGCAAAAATTGAAGCAGGTTTACTTAGATTTTCTGAACGAGAATCTTGGTCATCGCTTCGTTTGCTTAAGGAAGATACTTATACGAGTATAGATAAAATCGGTCAAAAAGAAAGACAGAGGCTTTTTTATCAAGCTAAAAAAAATGCTTCCGAAATACTTTCAGAGGCTTATCAAAATAATTTCTTCTAAAAGGGCAAGATGGCAAAAAAAAATAAAGCGAAAATAGATTTCGATGTATATTATACAGAAATATTTGGTGAGCGATGGGCTGTTTTAAAAAAAGCCTTATTCGAAAATCCCTATAGTGTAAAAATCCAATTTCACGAAAACTTGAGCCCTTACTATATGGATGCAGGAAGTCTTTTTGCAGCATCTGCGCTCCCCCTAAACAAAGCAAAAACAATTCTCGATCTTTGTGCTGCACCTGGGGGTAAAAGTCTCGTTTTAGCAGCCTCTTTAGAAAATACGAGCAGCCTTATTGCCAATGAATTATCTATGCAAAGAAGAGAGCGACTTCTTTCCGTTCTAGAACAAAGCTTGCCAGAAAGCATCCTTGAAAAAGTACGCGTTACCCCTTACGATGGCACTCTTATGTATAAACGAAACAAAGAACAATTTGATGCAATTCTATGCGACCTTCCTTGTTCCTCAGAGCGCCATGTTCTTGCATCCCCGAAGCACTTTCAAGAATGGTCGAAGGGTAGGATAAAAAATCTTTCATATACACAGGGCGCACTCCTTTCTTCAGCTTTTTTAATGTTAAAACCTGAAGGTTTTCTCTTGTACGCAACCTGCGCTTTGACAAAGATGGAAAACGACGATGTTATAGAAAAACTCCTCAAAAAAAATGCAAATGCTGCTGTTTTAGATATAGAAATTGAAGAACTGAAGGAAAAAATTCAAAAAAAACACAAGCTTCATTTAGAGATAGAGCCTGAAAAAACAGAATACGGCTATCATATTTTGCCAGACAGTTCAAACGGTGCTGGTCCCTTGTATTTATCTTTGATTCAAAAAGTACTTTAAAACTAGATTTAAATGCAAAATTGATTTATACTGTTGCGGAGGTTAATTTTGAAACGTTCGACTAAAGAAGAAAAATTACAAAGAATCATACAGTCTGAAAAATTTCTCAATCAGATACAGGACTTAGATGTTCTTTTAGAAACGCTTTTAACTGAGGCGCGCACTATTGTAAATGCCGATGCTGGTTCTATTTATGTTGTGGAAGAGGATAGGCTGCGTATCAAGTACGCTCAAAACAATACACAGTTAAAAAAGCTTTCTGCAGGCGAAAAATTGCCCTTTGTTTCCTTTTCATTTCCAATGAACGAATACTCAATTGCTGGCTATGTTGCCTCAAAAAAAGAAACGCTAAACATAGCTGATGTGTACAATATACCAGCTGACTCTACCTTTAAGTTCAATAAACAACCTGACAAAGATACCGGTTATAGAACGAAGTCTATGTTGACCATCCCTCTTATTTCTGCATCAAATAAAATATTGGGTGTCCTACAGATTATAAATGCTCAAGACCAAAATGCAAACACGATAGCCTTTGATGAAAATGCTGAATTGTATCTAAATCACTTTGCGGCAAATGCAACTATTGCACTAGAAAGAGCTTCATTAACTCGTGCAATGATCCTTCGAACAATCAAAATGGCGGAGTTTCGGGATCCAAAAGAAACAGGTGCCCATGTTAATCGAGTTGCAAGTTTTGCAGTTGAGCTCTATGACCGCTGGGCATTTGAAAAAAAAGTTCCTTTTGAAACACAACATAAATATCGGGATACGCTCAGAATTGCAGCTATGTTGCATGATGTAGGTAAGGTGGGGATTTCAGATTCGATTCTAAAAAAGCCAGCACGATTTACACCAGAAGAACATGATATTATAAAAGGGCATGCAGTTATAGGAGCCGCTCTTTTTAATGACATAGACACTGATATAGAAAATATGGCACGAGATGTTGCACTTCGTCATCATGAGAGATGGGATGGGACAGGCTATCCCGGAAAAATTCCACCTGAAGTTCTAGAGAATCCCTTTACACCCTATCAAATCAGGCAGGGTTTAAGCGGAGAAGAGATACCACTTTCTGCACGAATTGTAGCCCTTGCGGATGTTTTTGACGCTCTCTCTTCAAAGCGTGTCTATAAAGATTCGTGGAAAGAAGAAGATGTATACGAAGAAATTCGTAAATCTTCAGGTACGCATTTTGATCCAGATTTGGTAACTATGTTTTTTGCTATACTACCTCGAATTAAAGAGATTCAAGCAATGTGGCCTGATTAAAAATCTGTCTTGATTTCTTTCAATTTTTTTTGAATAAGACGGTCCAAGGCATTTGCAAAACGGTTCATTTCTTTTTTTCCCAATTGTGTATGACTCTCTGCTTTTAGCCCTTGCATAAAAAGATTTAAATTCAAATTTCGTAAGGCAAGCTTTTCTCCTATGTTTTCCTCGGTAAAAATATCACCCCGGTCGTTAAGGCTTGTCAAACCCTTCGATATGAGTCTTGCTGCGAGGGGAATATCGCGTGTTATAACGAGGTCTTCTGGAGATGCGTTTTCAACAATATAATCATCTGCTGAACCTTCGTCATTTGAAGTAATTATCATTTTGAAGTACTTCGCTCCCTCATGGGGTATCATTCGGTTAGCAACATAATAGAGTGGAATTTCTAAGCGATTAGAAAAGCGAATGAGAAGTTTTCTTATTTCAACGGGGCAAGAGTCTGCATCGACCCACAAGCTAAACATTATTTTATAGCAGTATCTATTTTTTGAATTAAGGAAAGCGTTATTCTTTCCAGTTCATTTAATTCGTCAGAGGGGAGTTTTTGTTTGCCAGAAATTTTTTCTTTGTATAACTCATCGCAGAGCATAATGCCAGCGAGAATTGCGGTTTTAAGAGCATCAGCTCCTGCGACATTTTCCACCTGTTTTACCATTTGACTATAGTAGGCAAGCAGCGTTTCTAAGTAATCATTGCTTTCATCTGCTTGAATTGCAAAGGAGGTACCTAAGATATTTATTTGCAGTGTACCCATATTTACCTTTAAAAAATATCGAATTCGGTGGTTTCGTCTTTTGAAGAAGGAATTTCTATTTCTTCATCAATTTCTAAACTAAAGTCATCGTCGATTTCTGTGCTAGGCTCATTTATAGCTTCCTCGTGTTTTGTTTCAGTTTGTGAACCGTGTAATTCTTGTTCAGCTGGAGTTTGCACTTCATCTATAATTTGATTTGTTTTAGAAATTTCTACATCCTGTGATTTTACAGTATTTGAGATACTTTCTTTTATAACAGCAGATTCTATTGTATTAAGTTTATCAAGGGCATTTAGAATGCCCTTTTCAATTTGTTCTTGGTCAGCTTCAAAGGTAGAAATACGATAGGCTAAGTTTTCTTTTTCTTTTTTTAAAGCATTATTTTTATCGAGAAGTGTTTTGTTTTCTTCTTCTAGACTTTGTAGTCTTTTTAAAACCTCTTCAATTTTTTCTTCCAGTAAGTGAATCTGACCAAGTGTAATCATAGACTATGCTCCAATAGCTTTTTTTGCTGTATTGACTACTGCTTCAAAGGCAATAGGATCTTCGATAGCCATATTTGAAAGTGCCTTGCGGTTAATAATAACACCAGCCTTTGTAAGCCCATTCATAAAACGAGAATATGAAAGTCCTTGATCACGTACTGCTGCATTGAGACGAGAAATCCATAGGCTTCGCATATCACCTTTTTTATCTTTTCGTCCGACATATGAGTCAGTGAGTGCTTGCATTACCGCATCTTTTGCTGCTTTAAAGTTTGTGCTTCGTCTTCCTCGGAAACCCTTTGCTAGTCCTAATATTTTTTTTCTTTTGGTGTTATGTTTTGTTCCACCTTTAACTCTAGACATAATATCTCCTAAAAAAAGGCAAATAAACCTTTTTAATATGTATTGTTATATTTTTTACCTTGTGTTATGAGGATTTTTATCCATAGGGTAAAAGTTGTTTTTTCACCTTTGCAGAATCTGCTGGACTTAGAATACCGGCGCTACGTAGTTGTCGCTTTCGCTTTGGATCCTTTTTAGTCAAAATATGTCGAAGGTTCATTTTTTTATATTTTACCTTCCCGGTACCTGTTAAAGAAAGACGCTTTGCAGCGGCTTTTTTTGTTTTCATCTTTGGCATTTTTATTTCCTTTTTATTTTTTTGGCTTCGGTGCAAGTGTCATAGACATAAATCGGCCTTCCATTGCGGCAGGTTTTTCTAAAACGTATTCTTCATCGAGCCTTTTTAACACTTCATCAAGAACAACTAAACCAAGTTCTGTGTGAGCAAGTTCTCGTCCTCTAAACCGAACGGTAACCTTCACCTTATTCCCTTCTGCTAGAAATTCCTTTACGTGTTTTGATTTAAAATCTAAATCTCCTGAACCAATTTTTGGTTGCATTCGAATTTCTTTTAACTTAAGTAATTTTTGTTTTTTCTTGGAATCACGGAGCTTTTTTTCCATTTCAAAACGATACTTACCATAGTCAAGTATTTTACATACAGGAGGATTTGCTGTTGGAGCAATTTCAACAAGGTCGAGCTCCTTTTCCCTAGCGAGTTTGAGGGCTTCCAAGGTAGGGACAATACCTTTTTGTTCACCCTCATCATCAATGAGCCTTACTTCTCGTACACGGATTTGTTCATTAACCCGTAAACCCTTATTATCTGCCAACGATCCTCCTACTCCTATAAAAAAATACCTTCGAAAACTAAAGTTTTCTCGATGTTTTTTTATGGTCTATTTAAATTCATATTTAATCATACCAAAAACCTCTATAGTTGTCTAGTATAAACGCTTTTTTTTTGTCTTTCATCTTGAGTTTCATTTCATTTCATGCTATTTTTCAAACATGTGGTTATTTAGTTTTTTTTTAATACCTATCTTATTTAGCTTTGATTTTTTTCAACCAGAAAAAGAAAAT
>JAAZLA010000190.1 GCA_012799545.1 Treponema sp. | reverse complement strand
TATACGAAGACTGTTTTGTTATAGAAAGTTATGAAAATCAAGAAAGACAAGAAGATCCTAAACCAAGTTCCATAGACGATTTGCAGATTCTTGTTCGTCAAACGGATACGACTTTTGGTTCTTATGTAATGGATGTTGCTTATGTTCAAAAAGATGCTGAAATTGCAATGTATATGAAAAACCTGGACCCTTTAAAATATCTTTTATTTAAAGCAATACAAGAAGATAATTTACATTTATTTTTATATACGCATACTTTTGAAGAGCATATTTTAGTATATTTTTTAGTACAAGCGACCTACTTAGATATTGCGTTATTAAATAAAACAATAGAAAAATCATTATTGAATAGAATTGACGCTATTTATGAATGGTTTAAAATACAATATGAGGGATAAAAAATGAAAAAAACAATACAATTGGTATTACTTTTTACAATTTTAATATCGTTTGGAGGATGTAGCCCTATGGATGAAGGATTGAAAGCAATTGAAGGAAAAGACGGGGTTTTTGCTGCAATAGATACGACAAGAGGTCTTATTATTGCTGAACTTTTTTATGAAAAAACACCACTTACTGTTACAAATTTTGTAGGTTTGGCAGAAGGTAGCCTAAAGGCAACAGGTGGAAAAAAGTTTTATGATGGCTTAAAGTTTCATCGCGTTATAGCTGATTTTATGATTCAAGGTGGCGATCCTAAGGGAAATGGAACAGGTGGACCTGGTTATAAGTTTGCAGATGAATTTGACGATAGCTTGAAGCATACCGGTCCTGGCATCCTTTCAATGGCAAATTCTGGAGCAAATACCAATGGAAGTCAATTTTTTATCACCCACGTGGCAACACCTTGGCTCGATGGAAAACATACTGTTTTTGGTAAAGTGCTTCATGGTCAAAAAGTTGTTGACACAATAAAACAAGGCGACGAAATAAAATCTATAAAAATAATTCGCCAAGGTGAAAAAGCAAAGGCTTTTACAGCAACACAAGATGATTTTGACAGGCTTTCTGTGGAAATAGTAAAACAAAATACCGCAAAACTTGAAAAAGCAATGGCAGAAACGATTGGACTAATAGAAAAGAAGTTTGTAGGTTTTGAAAAAACAGCAGAAGGTATTTATTTTGGCATAAAAAACGAAGGAAGCGGCGTAAAATGTGGCGCAAACAAAGAAGTTGCGGTGCATTATACTGGTTATTTGCTCAACGATAGCGTTTTTGATTCCTCAGAAGGAAGAGATCCCTTAGAATTTGTTGCTGGAGCAGGACAGATGATTCCTGGCTTTGATGTAATGGTGCAAGATATGAGGCTTGGAGAAAAACGAACAATTGTTTTACCACCTTCAATGGCCTACGGTTCAGCAGGTGCAGCTGGGGTTATTCCTGGAAATGCCTACATTGTCTTTGATGTAGAACTGACAAATATAAAATAATTCTAGGTACTATTGTAATGAAAAGTACATGTAAAAGCTTAAGACAAAGAGGTTTGTTTCTTTTTATCTTAGGCTTTTATTTTATAGCAATAATTCAGCCAGTCCTTGCAAAAGAGGAAGAAAGCCTTCTTTTTGATATTTCGTTAAAAAAAGAATCGCTCATTATAGCTTCTTCTCTTGCAATCACTGTTTTTCCGCTTCTTTTGCCAAAAGCAAGTTATGAAACAGAAGCCCCATTACAAGATATTTCACGACTCCCCTTTTTTGATGCTTGGTCAGCAAATCCCTATTCTAAAAACTTTGACCTTGCAGGCGATTTTTTTCAGTATACCAGTCTTTTATTGCCTGCTGTTTTATTGTGTACAGAAAAAACAAACTGGCTTAGCATCGGTGTTATGTATGCTGAATCGATTTTTCTTAGTTATGGCTTAAAAAATCTGGGAAAAGCGCTTTTTCCTCGTTATAGACCCTATACTTATTTTGAAGGCGCTCCCTTTTCCGATGATATGGATTTTAAAAAATCCTTTCCTTCTGGCCATACTACAATGGCTTTTACAGGAGCAAGTTTTTTAAGTTCAGTTTTTGCAAGATACTATCCCGAATCGCAGTGGAAGTGGCCTGTCATTCTTGGTAGTTTTTCTTTTGCCACAACAACGGCGGCCTTGCGCATAGCAAGTGGAAATCATTTTTTTACTGATCTGCTTAGTGGAGCTCTTTTGGGTAGTTTTTCTGGTTTTATAATCCCCTATCTGCATCGAGTGGAAACTAAGATAAACCGAAAAAACAATGGTGCAGAAAAGCCTGTCCTTGTGCAGCTAAATATTTCAAGTTTTTCTTCGAGTATACGGTTTTTATTTTAATAAAAAAAGAATAAATAGAAGTCTCGAAATCTTGCTATCTTTTTAATTTTTTGCTATTTTTTTCTTATGCTAGAATTATTACAATTCAAAAAAAGTCTTTTATTTTCACAATTAAGAGAATTAGAACAGATATACGAAGCTATTGAAAAAGATGAAGAAGAGTGGAAAAAACATTCTCC
>JAAZLA010000004.1 GCA_012799545.1 Treponema sp. | reverse complement strand
CTTAGCTCCGTTCAGCATATTTCAAATGTCGACAAGGCACTCTATGCATCAAAAGAAAAAGGGCGAAACCAAACAACAAACTTTAAAGAGCTGTGATGAAGGAGTGATTGTTTTCGAGAAAAATAACCTTTACAAAACTGTCGAAGTTTTTTCTAACACGGATGTTAGAAAAAATGTAAGATGGTTCTCTTTCCCTAAGAAACGTAAGAATCTTGTTACTTCACTTCTACACTTCATTTTCTATCAATTGTTCGAGGCTTTGTCTTTTTCGTATACAGTCTATCTTTCCATCCTTCGTTTGCAAAAACTCGGCAATTTGTTGATGGGAGTTATAATTAAATGGGCTCATGCTTGAGGCGTAGGCTCCGGCTCCTCCAACGATGAGATATTCGTCTAGCTTTGGTTCAATCATTTTTCGGGGGGATATAGAGTGGTCTTCGTTTAGGGTAAAGGAGTCGCCACTTTCGCAGCATCGTCCAACAAGCACTACTTCATCTTGGGCATCGCTTGGTTTTGAGTGAATATCGCTGTAGCGTATTTTTCCTTCTTTGTTGAGAATTGCAAAGGGATGTTCTGAGCCGTAAAGGAGTGGGCGAGTGAGGACTTCCATGCCTCCGTCGAGGAGGGCAAAGGTAAAGCCGTCTTCTCCAGTGCGTTTTATATCCATGACGCGTGTGACAAGGTTTCCAGCATTTGCCATAATGAAGGTGCCTGGTTCTACCTCGGTATGAAGTTTTTTGCCTGTGTTTTTCGCGTAGTCTTCAAGAGCTTTTTTTGTTGCTTTTCCTAAGGCTTTTATGTCGGCATTTTCTTCATCATTCATGCGGGCAACACGAAAGCCTCCGCCAAAGTTTGCTATATCAACTTGTGGAAAATAACTTTCTATAAGAAAGAGTTCTCGGAAAATATTTTCCTTCCAGGCTTCTGGGTCTCCACCAGATCCAATATGTACGTGAATTCTTTTTATATCTAGGCCATATTCTTTTATAATAGCCTTCGCTTCATCGATATTTGAAAGATGGATTCCAAAACTCGAGTATTTATCTCCTGTGTTTCTTGTAACAGATTCTCCCGATCCAACTCCTGGATGAATTCTAAGTCCTATAGAAATATTTTCTTTTGAAGCAAAGGGAGCAATTTTTTTTAGCTGTGTCAAAGAGCAGGCATTATACTGAAAGCCTTTTTTAAGCAATGCTTGTATATCCAAAAGTTCAGCATCTGTTGCCACTTCTTGAGTTGTAAGTAGTATTTTTTCAGGCTTTATTCCGGCTAGTATTGCGCGTTTTACTTCGTTTAGTGAGGAGGCGTCAAAATGGAGTCCTTCTTCATCGATTATTTGAATGAGGCGCTTTGTAGAATTTGCCTTTAGCGCATAGCGCACTGTAAGTCCAAAGGCATTGGGCATAGCGAGCATATCTTGGCATCGCTCTCGTATAGATGCCTCGTCATAGATGTAAAAAGGTGTGGCTGTTTTTTTTGCTGCATCTAAAATAGCAGAGGGACTTACTGCACTTTTATTTATCTTGTTCATTGCTATGCTCCTCTATTTCTATAAGAATTCTATAAGAAGTTTTTAATTAAATCTTCTCGACTCTGTGGTGAAAGATATGCAGGGGCTATGTCGAGTGCGGTAATTGCTCCCGTCTTTCCTTCTTTTGCGAGGCGGTAGACCGCTCGTGCATGTGCGACGAGTATGGATGCGGTTGCTTCCGAGTTGCTTCCCCAGATGTTTGTATACTCAATGCGTGCAGAATTTCCACTTCCAGTTGTTCCCGCTCCTATAACAAGCCCATCATGAGGAAATCCTTGGTGTTTTGTTTCGAGCTCTTCTTTTGAAACAAAATGCACGAGGGTTTTGTAGCCTGCAAAATAGCCAGGCATTGTTTTTATTGCCTCTTCTATTTTTGCCGTATCGGCGCCTTCTTTTGCAACAACAAAGCATTCTCTCCAGTGCATGTCGCCTGGCTTGAGACTCGGGTTTTCGCCTCGTCGCACTTTTTCGATAGACTCTGAAATCGCGTGTGTGTATTGCCGAGCATCGAGGACTCCTGCTATTCGTCGGAGTGCATCGGAGTGTCCCATAGAAAGTCCGCCTTTTTCACTTGTGCCATAAAAGCCATAGGTTTTGGCTCCTGGAATAAAGGCATTGCCGAGCACTCGCTGCACAGAAAAGGTTCCTGGGTCCCAGCCTATGGATATACAAGAAAGATGTTCTGTCTTTTTTGCTGCCTCATCCATTGTTTTATAATACGCATATGCTTCGCTGTGATTATCGTAACTGTCAACAGTGTGAATGTATTGGGCATAGACTGGTCCTTGTTCTGGAAGGTCAGATTTTGAGCCCCCGCAAAGTATGGCAACATCGGCTCCTTGCAGTTTTTCAAAATCATCGGAAGCGTAGATAGGGTAGCTCTCTCCTATTTCGGCTCTAACGCGCTCAGGAGATCGAGAGAGAATACCGGCAAGCTCCATATCTGAGTT
>JAAZLA010000189.1 GCA_012799545.1 Treponema sp. | reverse complement strand
ACTCTGCCTTGGAATTATCGAGTATGGGGATTCGCGTTTCACCAGAAAGCCTAAAAGCGCAACTTATCGAGAGAAAGTGTACCCAACGCGAGAGCTTGTTTTTTCATAAAAAATTGCTCAAGGGAGAATTACCGCTTTGTATAGGCGGAGGGATTGGGCAATCGCGGCTTTGTATGTTTTTTCTGCAAAAGGCCCATATAGGCGAGACACAGGTAAGCACCTGGCCTGAAGAAATGATCGAAATCTGCAAAAAATCGGGAATACAACTTTTGTGACAGAGCAAAAATTTACTGCCCGTGAACTCGAAGAGGGCTTGGGAACTTTTTTTACGAGGGGTTTTTCTCATATCCGTGTGGAAGATAGCTCTTTAACAGAAAATAAACAGGCGCTTTTAGCATTTTTGCGCTCTATAGCAAAAAAAGAAGGGCAGGTTTTGTTTGAGTTTTTTCTTTCTGTTGAAATGCTTGAAAAGGACATAGTCAATGCACTTGTAGAAACAGCTTCGACCCTTGTTATCTCTTTCAATGGAGGAGAGCAAAAGAACTTTGCAAAAAAAATTGCCCTGCTAAATGACCTCGGTTTGTCTTTTGGTTTTATTGTTGAGCTAAATGAAAAAAACACCGAGACAAAAAAACTTTTTTCTCGCCTTCTTGAAGAAATCGCAGGTTATTTTCCAAATCATGTGTATTTTTCTTTTGAAAAGAGCTTTGCATCTAAACTCACTGAAAAAGATGCAGAGCTTTTACGCGCGATTTCATATTGCTTTGAATTATTTTACACAGAAGGAAGGGCGGTTCCCTGGTTTAAAAGTCTTTTGCTCAGCTTAAAGATTTCTGCCTATGCCTTTATTTCAGATTTTTACGAGTGGTTTCTTTTAAATAATTATACACTTCCTACCGAGACAGAGGAAAAATATCCGTTTGCAAAAATTTTAAAGATGCAAGAGCGTTTTATTCAGTTTAAGTTAGAAGAAAAAAAAATATCCTATATTTATCCCGTGGTAGAAGATATCTTGCGCTTGCATGCCGCTTTTTCGGAAGCAATTGTTGAAGGAAAAGAGACAGAGCTTGTTTTACATTATAGCCCCGAAGATACTTTGAGTCCTTCTTCGTTTTATTTTTTACGCTTTTATGATGAAGTATGCGCTGAAAAGACAGCAATTCGTGTTTTTCTTACAGAAGAAGGACCAGAATATGAAATTTTACCATTTTTCACTTGACCCTTTTTTTTAGTCTTAGTATTTTAAGAGTAGAAACTACAACAAAATAACAGGATATGTGATGAAAGAGGCAGAAAAAAAGGACAAAAAAGCCGTGGAGCAAGATGAAGCAGAAAAGCTAAAAAAGGATGAAGACTTGCAAAATGAGCTGAATGAGGAAGAGATTCGCGAAAAAGAAGTAAGCGAAACATGTGAAAAAGAAGAAAAAACACTTGAAGAAGAACTTGAGTGTTTGAAAAAAGAAAACGCTGACTTAAAAGACCAATACTTACGGAAACTTGCAGAATTCGATAATTATCGAAAACGCATGATTAAGGAAAAGCAAGAAGCAATTGATTATGCAAACACGAATCTCTTGCTCGACTTGCTTACCACTCTCGATGATTTTGACCGTGCTATTCAAGCTGCAAGTCAAAATTCAGGCGAAGAGAAAAAAGGTGATAAAAAACAGGCTGAGGCTTCTATCCTCGAAGGCTTATGTTTGATGAACAAACAAATGCTTTCTATGCTTGAAAACAAATATAATCTCCTGCCCTTTGGCAAGGTTGGGGAAGTCTATGACCATGACAGGCATGAGGCAATCGGTTCCATGCAAATGCCAGTTGCCGAACCAGTCCTTGCAGAAGTATATTTAAAGGGCTATCTCTTAAAAGATCGAGTGATTCGTCCTGCAAAGGTAATGGTGCATATGCCCGATGGAACAGAGACGGAAAAATAAAAAAGCGAAGCTTTAAAAAGCTTAATAAAGATAGGGTCAATAAAAGACCAAATATACGAGCAATATGCTCAAAAATATGGAGAATATTATGGGAAAAATTATTGGAATTGACTTAGGAACAACAAACTCTTGTGTTTCAGTTATGGAAGGCGGTGAGCCAATTGTTATTCAAAACTCTGAAGGTGGACGAACGACTCCTTCGATTGTCGGATTTACCGCAAAAGGTGAGCGAGTTGTAGGGCAACCTGCAAAAAACCAAATGATAACAAACCCCGAAAACACAGTCTACTCTATTAAACGTTTTATAGGACATCGATATAACGAGCTTTCAGCCGATGCAAAAAAGGTGCCTTTTAAGGTGGAACCTTACGGAAATGACGATATTCGTATCAATGTTGGCGGAAAACAATATTCTACACAAGAAATTTCTGCATTTACGCTTCAAAAAATGAAAAAAACTGCTGAAGACTATCTTGGAGAAGAAGTAACAGAGGCTGTTATCACAGTTCCTGCATATTTTAACGATGCACAAAGACAGGCAACAAAGGATGCGGGAAAAATTGCGGGGCTCGATGTAAAACGAATTATAAATGAGCCAACTGCGGCATCTTTAGCCTATGGTTTTAACAAGGACCAAAAAAACGAAAAAATGATTGCGGTCTACGACCTCGGCGGTGGTACCTTTGATATTTCTATTCTTGAACTCGGTGATGGTGTTTTTGAAGTAAAATCTACCAACGGTGATACGCGCCTTGGTGGAGATGACTTTGACCAAAAAATTATCAACTGGCTCCTTGAGGAATTCAAAGCGGATACCAGTATCGACCTTTCTCAAGATAAAATGGCCTTGCAACGTTTGCGTGAAGCAGCTGAAAAAGCAAAGGTTGAGCTTTCAAATGTCGTATCTACAGAAATAAATCTTCCTTTTATTACCGCAGATGCAAGTGGTCCCAAAAACTTACAAAAAACGCTTACTCGTGCAAAATTTGAACAAATGGCAGAAGACCTTTTTGAAAGAACAAAGGAACCTTGTCGAAAAGCCCTAAAAGATGCAGGTATTACCGCAGATAAAATTGACGAAGTTATTCTCGTCGGTGGTTCTACTCGAATGCCAAAGATTATGAGCGTTGTAAAAGAGCTTTTTGGAAAAGAAGGTTCAAAGGGTGTAAATCCAGATGAAGCTGTGGCAATTGGTGCTGCAATTCAAGGTGGTATCTTAGGAGGCGATGTAAAAGACGTATTGCTCCTTGATGTTACTCCGCTTTCACTCGGAATCGAAACAATGGGTGCGGTGTTTACAAAGCTTATTCCACGAAATACAACTATCCCTACGAAGAAGAGCCAAATTTTCTCGACTGCAGCGGATGGACAAACAGCGGTATCTATTCACGTTATGCAAGGTGAAAGAGAAATGGCTAGCCAAAACCGAACACTCGGACGCTTTGACTTGGTTGGTATTCCTGCAGCTCCTCGTGGTGTACCACAAATCGAAGTTACATTTGATATTGATGCAAATGGTATTGTGCACGTATCTGCAAAGGACCTTGGAACAGGAAAAGAGCAACATATTCGTATTGAATCTTCAAGTGGTTTAAGCGAAAGTGAAATAGAACGCATGGTAAAAGAAGCTGAAGCAAATGCAGAAAATGATAAAAAAGAGCGGGAAAAAGTTGAAGTTAAAAACGAAGGCGATTCTTTGCTCTATTCTGCAGAAAAATCACTGAAAGAATTGGGCGATAAGGTTGATCCTTCCGATAAGCAAAAAATCGAAGCAGCTTCGGCAGACTTAAAACAAGCTTTATTGGGTGATGATATTGAACTTATAAAAGAAAAAACAGAAGCTTTAAAACAAGCATCCTACAAGATTGCTGAAGAACTTTATAAACAGCAACAAGCTGCTGGAGGGGATGCAGGAGATGCAGGCTTTACACCAGGCGCCGATGCAGATTCTTCTACAGGGCCAACTTCTGGCACTGCCGATGATGTCGACTATGAGGTAGTTGACGACGACAAATAAAAACTTGTAGCATGAGCTTATAAAATAGGTTTGTTTTATAGACTCAAAATATGACAAAAGCAAGGGAGCGCTCTGAAAATTTGGGAGCGTTCTTTTGCAGTTTAAACTTAGATTACCGGAAGGATACAATGGCAAAAAGAGATTATTATGAAGTACTCGGTGTGCAAAAAGGCGCCTCAAAAGATGAAATAAAAAAAGGTTATAGAAAGCTTGCAATTCAATACCATCCAGATAAAAATCCCGGTAACAAGGAAGCAGAAGATAAGTTTAAAGAAGCGACAGAAGCTTATGAAGTTTTAGCTGATGATGAAAAACGCCAGCTTTACGATCAGTACGGCTTTGCAGGTCTTGAAGGAATGGGTGGCGGTGGAGCTGATTATTCCTCTGTTTTTCGCGACTTTGAAGATATTTTCGGCGATTTTGGCGGTGTTTTTGAAAATTTCTTTGGAGGAGGCCGTCGAAGATCTTCCAGAACAGCAAGCGGTCAAGGCGAAAGCTTACGCTATGATTTAGAAATAGACTTTAAAGAAGCCGTTTATGGTACAAAGGCAGAAATAGCCTTCCAACATAATGAACAATGTGGTTCCTGTGGTGGAAGCGGTGGTTCAGATGGTGCTAAACGTCAAACCTGTAAAACCTGTAATGGAGCGGGGCAGGTACGACGCAATGCAGGTTTTTTCTCTGTTGCACAAAGCTGTCCGAGCTGCGAAGGACAGGGAACAACTATAGATAAGCCGTGTAAACTTTGCGGCGGTTCAGGCTTACAACCCAAGCGTAAGAAAATTATTGTCAATATTCCTGCAGGAGTTGAAGATGGAAAGCGCATTACCATACCTCAACAGGGAAATGCGGGCAAAAATGGTGGCCCTCCTGGGGACCTCTTTGTTATCTTGCATATAAAACCGCATAGTTATTTTGAACGAAGTAGAAATGACTTGTATTGTGCTGTACCTATTTCTATGACACAAGCAGCTTTAGGGGCAGAAATTCAAATAAACTCACTCGATGATAAAACAATTAAACTGAAAGTACCGCAGGGAACCCAACATGGAAAACTGCTGCGTTTAAAAAATGAGGGCGTGCCAATTACGGGAACATCGAAAAAGGGCGATTTATACATTAAAATAATAGTAGAAATCCCTACACATATTTCAGCAAAGGGAAAGGCTGCTTTAGAAGAATTTTCAAAGATTGAAGGAGAAAAAACGAATCCATCGTTAATAGCGCTTGCTAACTTGCGAAATTAAAAGCCTCAATACTTCTTTGCCTCACAAATTTATCATTGGTTAGGACTTTTTACTTAAGCTTTCACGCTTTTACACCGTTATTAGTAAAAGACTGTTTTTGAAAGTTTTGCTTTCCTTAATATGATTATTGTGTTATACTTTCAGTGTTTGTTGGTCAACTAATATTCTTTTTTTTGTAGAGGCTTATATGTATAAGATACGACGTCGGTTTTTTATTCTTGGGACAAATATTTTATTTGCGATATTATTTGCAATAGTTACCATTTTTTTATTACCTGAAGGTTCTTTTCTTCCCGCTTTTTTAATTGCTTTGATTGTTTTTATCGTATTTCAAGTGATAACTTCAAATATTTCAACAAATCAAGTAAAATTATTGTATAAGAGAGCACTTGAAACGAAAGAGACAGCATTGCTTTCTGAATTCGTCAAGAAGCTACGATTTTCTTACTCTGTAGACGATTTAATGGAATCAGTAGAAGTCGTTTTGGAGGATAAGGGAGATTGCTCTGTCTTATATATAGACAGAAGCACTCATTATGTTATTTATAACAGTCCCGATCGTTTAACCACATCTGAAGAAACGATGCGAGTGCTCTCTCTCAATTATGGCAATGCGTGGCCCAATGGCTATTATTTTATAGACGAGCATTTTGGAATAACTTCGAACAGACAAAAAACACGCGGTTTTTTTCTTGTGCATGAGGATATGCATTTTTATGTGTTTTGTCGGTATACTCGTTTATTTGAGCCTATTATTTTCCCTCAGTTGTATAATGAATTTATACGTTTTCAACAGAGAGCCAAAACGATATCTGGTTTAAGTGAAATTGCTGAACTTTCCAAAGAATGGTCATTACTTGCTGAAACACAAAAATCTTTTCTCCCTCAGGTGATGCCTGATATACCAAAACTTGATGTTGCAGCTTACTTTCGTCCTCTTGTAAACGTCTCTGGTGACTACTATACCGTTTTACCCATGGATGAAAACAAAACGCTTGTTATGCTTGGTGACGTTTCAGGAAAGGGCCTTGCAGCAGCCCTTGTTATGGGCTTGGTTATGAACGTTGTAAAGATAATCGAAAATAAAGAGGACCTAGCACAAATTGTTCGTTCCATAGATGAAGCAATAAAAGGTATGAAACTGCAAGATAAGTATACGGTGTTGTTCATTGGAATTATTGACACAAAAGAAATGGTTATTCGATATATAAATGCTTCTATGTCTGATCCAATCGTTGTAACACAGACACCGTCTGGGTATAAGATCAAACCCCTAGCATCTAATTGTTCTCTTATAGGTATTCTTGACCTCGATGACGTGGTGGTTGCAGAGCAAAAACTGTACAAGGGCGACCTTGTTTTAATGGCTTCAGATGGTGTTTCTGAGGTAATGAACGAAGATGGTATAGAACTCGGTGATACAGAACTCTATCTTGAAACTATAAAAAACTCTGCCAATAAATCTGCACAAAAATTTATAGACGACATTGAAGATTTAGTTATGGAATATAAAGGCACAAACAAATTACGTGATGACGTAACAATGTTGGTTGCAAAGGTGGATAGATAAACATGATCTTTTTATTAATAAATTTAGCAATTACAGTTTTTTTAATGTCTTTTTCTAGAAAAATAGATACTCAGGGTGATTTTTTTAAGTTTCAAAGATTAGCCAATTTAGTTATAGATGCCTTCTTTGTAACCTTATTGCTTACAATCACTATTTTGACATCATTCATTAAAAATGATGGTTTGACAGGCACCGCTACTGCATTAACTTTTTTTCTTCTTTCCTTATTTTCAACAGATTTTTTATTGTTTTGTTTTCAATTCCCTCATTACAAAAAGAGTATTGTAGCAGGCATATTTAAAATCCTTGTTCTTATAGCGTCTTTTATTGTTATTTTTTTTAAGGTTGATTTTATTGGCTTAAGTTTGACTGAAGGGTTTATTTTTAATGGGTCTCCTGTTTTAGGTCCATTAAATTGGGCACACTTGCATTTACTTATTTTTATTTTTGGACTTCCTTTTTTGGGAATAATTTCTTTCCTATTCCGAATAACCTTTATCAAAGGTAAATTATTAAAACAGCAAATACTTGTGAGCATCGGTGGTGTTTTCTTGTGTTGGGTTTTTATGAGTCTACTATTTATTGGCTCCATTCAATTAAATCCTATGTTGAATACCTTGTTTCCTCTTGGTTTTGTGCTTTTTTTACTTGTAACATACAAAGGTTTTACTCTTTCTTCGTATTATGATACAACAACTCTAGTTCGTGCGGCAATTAAAGGCGCTGTTAACTTCTTGCTGCCTGCGATTCTCAGTGGACTTGGTTACGCATTGTTTTTACCGATACGAGAAACAAGTCGCCTGTACTTTGTTTTAATTTTCTTTGGGTTTTCCTTTTTATTATTTTTTATAAACTATTATGTGGTTAAAATAACAAAAAAAAGTTTTGGAGTTGCAGAAATTGATTATGCCAATACCTTACAAGAGGGTTTGGCAAGTTTAGATTATAATGAAAGTGCTAGTGAAGTAAGTGAGGCGCTTTTCACAGTTTTGCAAAATACAACGCAAGTTGAAGCCTTAGATGTGTTAATAGAGCTTAATGAGCGAGAGCTTGTAACAGCATATAGCTCGCAAGACAAAGTTAAAATGTTAAAGGTTAATCCTGATGTTTTTGATGTTATTTTGAATGCAGATCGTCCTATTATATTTAAGTCACAGGCTATGACACATCACGTACTTGCGGGTATAAAAGATGAATTAATTTCTATGTTTGAAGAATTGGAAGCAGATGCCATAATCTTCTTACATCAGGGAAGAAATATTTTTGGTGCTATCGTTTTGAGCGAAAAACGTCTGGGTAATATTTTTAGTACCTATGATTACGATACCTTTTTAGATTTGTATTCTTACTTTTTTGTCTATGGCTATTATATGATGAATATTGCAAAGGAAGCTATTATTGGTACGGTAAGTCGTGAGTTGCAGTTTTCGGGACAGATAATTCAGTCTATTCAAGATAATGTGGATACTATAGATAATCCAAAAGCGGATATAGGATATATCTCTACATCGGCACATAACCTAGGTGGAGAATTTATAGATTTTATAAAACTGGGCGAAGATCGATATATTTCAATAATTGCAGACTTGAGTGGAAAAGGTATTAATGCGAGTATGTCTATGGTTATTGTGAAGTCACTTTTACGGACCTTCTTGATGGAAACCACTGACTTTAAGGAACTGGTACAAAAGGTAAACTATTTTATTCGTATGAACCTGCCTAAGGGAACTTTTTTAGCTGGTATTTTTATGCTCATTGATTTTTCAGAAAATGCCTTGTACTATGTGAACTGTGGTATTCCTGCCTTATTTATGTATAACCAAACCTATAATAACGTTATTGAAATACAAGGTGATGGGAAGGTTCTGGGTTTTGTAAAAGATGTCAGTTCTCTTGTAAAAGTAAAAAAAATAACGCTTAATCCTGGCGATATTATCGTTGGTTGCACACATGGTCTCATAGAGTCAAAATCTATGAGAGGTGAAGCTTTTGGTAAGGAGCGAATTCAAAAATCTATTCTTGAAAATCTTTCCTACCCATCAGAGCGAATGGTTAGTTTTATGCAAACAAACCTTTTGGAATTTACCTCACGAGAGCTCGATGATGACGTTTCAATTTTGGCTATTAAGTATTTATCAAGGTAGGTTATATGGAACAGTTAAAGATAATCGAAAAAAAAGGTGCAAACTATGTCCTTCTAGAAGCTACAGGTGAGTTAACCGCAAACACTTTTACAGAACTACAATCTAAGATTTTTGGTTTAATTGAAGAAACAAATGTGGTTCTAGATATGGCAGAAGTAGTGCAAGTTGATTCTTCTGGCTTGGGGGTTATCATGGCCGCCTTCAATGATGCAGAAGATTTTGGACAAAAACTCTATATTATGCGTCCTTCAAATGAAGCTCGTAAAGCACTAGAATCGACCGGTTTTATAGATTTCTTTCCTATTATTCAGGCAGTAACTGAAGCTTTATAATATGGGACAAACTATTTTGAAAAAAAACGCAGTTAGCATAAAGTCGGTGGCTTTTTGTCTATGTATACTTTTCCTT
>JAAZLA010000188.1 GCA_012799545.1 Treponema sp. | reverse complement strand
GCTTTTTCATAACTAAGCTTATTATAGCATGAAAAATAAAAAAACACCCTCAAAATTTATTTTTATGTAAAAATTGAAGGTGTTTTATAATCTAAACGTTTTTAGCGTTTTTTTATCTTGCTTATTTGTTTAGTCTTTCTTCAAGAGCAGCAAGTTCAGCAAGCAATTCTTTTGGCATGTTGTCAAATTTTGGATAGTGGTTTGCTTTAATATCTGCAAGTTCTTTTTTCCAGCCTTCAACATCTACAGAAAGAAGTTCTTTCATTGTTTCTGCACTTACATCTAAGCCGTCAACATTGATTGCGCCATCTTTTGGCATATAGCCGATTTCTGTTTCAACTGCAACGTCTTTGTTGTCGCATCGATCAAATATCCATGCAAGTACACGGCTGTTGTCACCGTAGCCAGGCCACATGAATTTATTGTCTGCGTCTCGTCGGAACCAGTTTACAAAGAAGATTTTTGGTAGTTTATCTTCTGTTGATTTGTTTCCTACGTTAATCCAATGTTGGAAGTATTCGCCCATATTGTATCCACAGAAAGGAAGCATTGCAAAGGGGTCTCGTCGGATTGTTCCTGCTTTAAGGTCAAGGGCTGCCGCGGTGATTTCGGAGCCTACGATTGAACCGAGGAATACACCGTGGTTCCAGTTTTTAGCTTGGTGTACGAGCGGAATGGTTGAAGGACGTCGACCACCGAAGAGGATTGCATCGATTGGAACTCCAGCTGGATCTTCCCATTCAGGTGCGATTGCAGGACATTGTTTTGCAGGAGCGGTAAATCGAGCATTTGGGTGAGCTGCAGGTTCTTGTGATTTATTGCCTTTGTCTTGTACCCAGTCATTGCCTTTCCAGTCAACAAGTTTTCCTGGTGCATCGTAGCCAATTTGTTCCCACCAAATGTCACCGTCTTCTGTTAATGCACAGTTTGTGAAAATGGTGTTTTCTTTAATGGAGTCCATTGCGCTCTTGTTTGATTGCTCGTTTGTTCCTGGAGCAACACCGAAGAAGCCTGCTTCTGGGTTGATTGCATAAAGTCTGCCGTCTTTGCCGTATTTCATCCATGCAATGTCATCACCGATTGTTTCAACCTTCCAGCCAGGGATGGTTGGGATAAGCATGGCAAGGTTTGTTTTTCCACAAGCTGATGGGAAGGCGCCTGTTACGTATTTTACCTTTCCTTCTGGATTTGTTAGTTTGAGGATGAGCATGTGTTCTGCAAGCCAGCCTTCATCTCGTGCCATAACAGAAGCAATTCGTAGAGCAAAACATTTTTTACCCAAGAGTGCGTTTCCACCGTAGCCTGAGCCATATGACCAAATAAGTCTTTCTTCTGGGAAGTGTGAAATGTATTTTTTGTCGAGGTCTGCGCAAGGCCATTGACCATTGTCACTTTCGCCTTCTGCAAGTGGCTTGCCTACTGAGTGTAAACAAGGTACAAATTCGCCATCTGTTCCAAGAACGTCCAATACCTTTGTGCCAACACGGGTCATAATGTCCATATTGCATACAACGTATTCTGAATCTGTAATTTCAATACCAATTTTTGCAATGTCAGAGCCAACAGGACCCATAGAGAAAGGAATAACATACATGGTTCTGCCTTTCATACAGCCTTTGTAAAGACCTGTCATGGTAGCCTTTAATTCATCTGGATTGATCCAGTTGTTTGTAGGACCAGCCGCTTCTTTGGTTTTTGAAGCGATATAGGTTCGGTTTTCTACACGTGCAACGTCAGAAGGGTGTGATCTGAAAAGAACAGAGTTTGCTCTTTTTTTGAGAGGAATGGCCATACCTGAGTCGATTAGTATTTTCATAAGTCGATCATATTCTTCTTGTGAGCCATCACATACATAAATTGAATCCGGTTCGGTTAGTTTTGCAACTTCTTCTACCCATGCTTTTACTTTGGCATGTTTAAGGTCATTGATAGTCATTTTTACTCCTTAAAGTTGATATATCTAAGTCTTCATTATTTTGCTAGAGACCTAGACAGGCATCAAAAATACATCTGTTTTACATACTCTAAAAGGTATGTTTATATTGAATATGTTAACGTTTTTTAGAAAAGTATGCAATACTATAAGCAGAAAAGCATTTTTTCCCTTGAAAAAAAAGCTTTAAAGTATTAGAGTGCATGCGTAGTATTTGTGAGGTGAAATTATGGAAGATGGGTCAATTACATTTATAATGACCAATTTAGTATTGCAAATTGGTATTATTATATTTGTGGTACGTGCTGGTGGATATCTAGTCAAAAAAATTGGAATTCCGCCTGTGTTAGGAGAGCTTTTAGCTGGGGTTGTGATTGGGCCCTATGCTTTAGGAGGCATTCCTCTCCCGGGGTTTTCAGAAGGACTTTTTCCTTTATTTAGCGAAACACTCGCAGTATCTCCAGAGTTGTATGCTTTTTCTACTGTAGCTTCGATTATTTTGCTTTTTGCCTCGGGCTTAGAAACTGATTTGGGACTCTTCTTAAAATATTCTGTTGCAGGTGGTGTCATCGGTCTCTCTGGTGCTCTTTTTTCTTTTGTTCTCGGTGATCTTTGCGCTGTTTTTTTATTGCATCATGGATTTATGCATCCGGTGAGCTTGTTTTTTGGTATTCTTTCAACGGCAACCTCCGTTGGTATTACCGCTCGTATTTTATCAGATAAGAAAAAAATGGACTCTCCAGAAGGGGTAACGACCCTTGCTGCTGCTGTTTTTGATGACGTGCTTGGTATCGTTTTGCTTGCTATTGTTCTTGGTATTGTAACCGTTATGGAATCAAGCAGTGGTGGTAGTTTAGATGGAAAAGTGATAGGGCTTATTGCTTTGAAAGCCTTTGGTATCTGGCTTGGATTTACGATTCTCGGCTTAGTATTTTCTAAACAAATAGCTGGTTTTCTAAAGTTATTTAAACACTCCTATGATTTTTCTATAGCAGCCCTTGGTATTGGTTTATTGTTAGCAGGAGTTTTCGAAAAACAAGGACTCGCAATGATTATCGGTGCCTATGTGACGGGCTTGTCTATTTCAAAGACAGATATTGCAGCGGTTATTCAAGAGCGTATACACGGTTTATATGAATTTTTTGTGCCGCTTTTTTTCTGTGTTATGGGCATGATGGTCAATGTGGGCGAAATGCTCAACATGCAAGTGCTCGTTATTGGCTTAATTTACACAATCGTTGCTGTCTTAGCAAAGGTGCTTGGCTGTGGGATTCCTGCCTTGAGCTTAGGTTTTAATATAAAGGGTGCTGTGCGAATCGGGGTGGGTATGGTACCACGAGGAGAAGTCGCTCTTATTATTGCAGGGATTGGTTTAAGTGCGGGTATATTAAATCAGCAAATGTTTGGTATCACTATTTTGATGACACTTATAACGACGGTACTTGCAGCACCCTTG
>JAAZLA010000187.1 GCA_012799545.1 Treponema sp. | reverse complement strand
TGAAATTTTGCAGCTCGTTTCTCTATGCGTTCTTTTTCGTGTTCAGTTACCCAAAATTTAACCTGCTTGGGTCTTACCCGTGCGGGTTCTTTTTTGATTGAATTCATATCAATATTTCTATTTTTTTACTAAAAAACGTCCAACCAAAGGGCAGGCGTTAACCCCTTATTTCAAGGGGCAAGTCACGAAATAGCGATGAGCGTGTTTCGTGGTTTGTGGGTACCCACAAACATAACTTGCTCCTAACTTAATTTTTTAATCATTTTTCTTGGTTATCCTGGTTTATTCTTGGGTCTTTATCCAGGCGTTTCCACACCGCCCCGCAGTTGTCACAAATTAGCACCTCCCCCCACCGACCTGCAGGAGAGTAAAAAAGACCATTCTCACAACAAGTGTAAGATTTGACGTTTTTAGCTGTTTTTAGCGCGTTATCTTTTTTCTGATACCTACTACCGTTTTTTAATCTAAAGGCTTTTAAACGGCAAAAATCACTGCAAAAACGGGCTGTTTTCTTTTTTCCCACAATCGGATTTCCGCAATATTCACATTTTTTCATTGTTCTACTGGCTTAAAATGAAACGGCAAAAACAAACAAAACCTTAATTTTCACAAATATAACCGTTTTTTTTATGAAATGAAACGGCACGGAATGGTTTGTTTTGTTCTCTTTTATGCTTTGCTTTTTTGTTTCGTCTTATTTTTTCCCTTATGCCTTTTTTCGGGAGTTTTGCTATTTTCCTGAAAATCAATCACTTTCAGAGTTATCAACAATCTAAACCACTATGCCTGTTTAAGAAGCATAGCTTGTTAAATGCTTATCAAATCAAAAATCAATCTTCTGTAACCCACGCCCAGAGCGGACTGCAGAGGTTTTGAAAAACGCTAACTACGACTTTTCTAATACCAATAACGACTTTTCTAATACTTTTTTTCTGCCGAACTACGACTTTTCTAATACTTTTTCGTTTATTGCGACTTTCTTTTGTCTGTGTCGTTTTTAATTCTTTACTTTGTATTATTACGACACATTTAATACTTAACTAATGGTCTGGAAACATGGCGAAAATAAACAATAAGGACGTTTTACAGTCTTATATTTTGACTACTGCAAAGTATGATTATTCAGTTCATGAAAAGCGCATTTTATACCGTCTGGTTGAGATGGCACAAACCGAAACCGAGGGGTTAAAATTCAGCTCTGGAGATTGCAGGAAGATACAACATGACCTTTTTGGCTATGTCGATATTGAAATGCCTATTTCCGATATTCTTGTGAATGAGAAAGATAAAAATCACAAAATAGCAAAGGAGGCTTTGGAGTCTCTTTCTCAGAAATATTTAATCTACGAAGACTCAGAAGTATGGGAGAAAATAAACATTGTTCTATCTCCTAAAATTCAGAAATTTCATAGCATCATAAAATTTAAGTTAGAGCCGAAAATTTGGGATTGTATGCTCGACTTTTCTAAAGGTTTTCGGAAGTACGAGCTAAAAACAGCAATGCAATTTGAAAGTGTTTATTCTATGCGCTTTTATGAGCTTATGAGTAATCAAAAAAGCCCTTTAAGTTATTCTGTTGAAGCCTTAAAAGAGATGTTCCAAATTCAAAACAAATACAAGCAAATTAATGATTTCACAAAGCGTGTTATCGACCCTGCAAAAAAGGAACTCGACGAAAAAAGCCCTTATTCTTTTACCTACAAACCTGAAAAGCCCAGCCGCAAAATTATTGGTTTTACGTTCTTTCCAGTTTATAACCCTCAGCACAGGGATGATAATTTGGAAACTGCAGAGCTGCGCAAAAAAATATCTCCTGCATGGGATTTATCCCGTCCTGTTCTTCAGTATCTCAAGCATCAATTTGAGTTTACTTCTACTGAAGTAAAAACACACGTTGAATTATTCAAAACAGCACAATCGCAGATTGATGATTTTGTACTTTTCATGTCAAAGGTCAAGGCGCGCGCAAATCGGGCAAAGAACCCTAAAGGTTACCTGATAAATGCAATACGCAAAGAGCTAAAACAAACTTAGGCATAAGGGAAAAACATTTCACTTTAGCAGCTCCTTTAAGGCTTCCGTGTTTGCTCTTAATAGTTCGGTTAGCTCTGTCAATGCCAGCTGTACTTCCTTTTTTGTTCCTTTGTGGAAAATGCTTGCTTCTCCAGAATTCAAATGCCTGGCTATTTGATTCAGATTGTTTCCTATTCGGTTTAATTCCAAATAATGGTCCAGGCTAATGGATGGCGGCCGCTCAATGATTTTTCCTTTTAGCGCAATTTCTCTCAAATAGGCAGCTGTTGACTGAAATTTTGCAGCTCGTTTCTCTATGCGTTCTTTTTCGTGTTCAGTTACCCAAAATTTAACCTGCTTGGGTCTTACCCGTGCGGGTTCTTTTTTGATTGAATTCATATCAATATTTCTATTTTTTT
>JAAZLA010000186.1 GCA_012799545.1 Treponema sp. | reverse complement strand
CAATTTAAAAAAAATCTTCCCTACCTCCCATTACAGTCATATAAAAAACTCGCTTTTTTTTATGCTATACCCGAAACAAATATAGACCAAAGCCCTAACGAAATTTTAAGCGAACTTGTTCTAGATTTTTTACAAGAGGGTGAACTTCCAAAAGATGCAAAAAAAGTTTTATCTATACTTATAGATTTTGAAGAACTTGACAAGGAATTTCTTTCAGCCCAATGGCATCATCTTGAAGTTGACTTAGAAGAAAAGACGCTTTTTATAGACGGCATAAAAATAGATAAAGAAGCCTATTGCATAGACATAGGCGAAAATATCACTCCTAACTCTTTAGAAGTAAGTATCCTTGGAAACGATGAACCAGGAAGCATATACATTGATGAGCTCTATCTTTCGGATCCCTATATGCAATCAAAGCTCAGAAATACTTTTGCAGCAAACTATAAAACAGACTTTTCATTGAAGCTATACGATTTCCCCATCTTAGAGCAGATTCAAATAAGCCTAAAAATGGAGCAAGTCTATAGCAAAGAAAAAAGCTGGCTTGCAAATGATGATTTTTTTTCTGCTGCATCGGAACTGAGCACGCATTTTAGTCTTTTAAGCTTTGACATAAAAAATCTTCTTAGTCTACATTTTACCAACTCCGCAGAAAAAAATCTTTCACTAGATCAGTTTTCCTATAGCATCAAAAGTAGCCCACATCTAAGCCTTTTCAAATATCTTTCTCTTTCAGAAAATCTTTTATTTTCACCGCTCTATCAAACAAGCATAAAAGAAAACAGCCTTTTTCTACAGGTTCCTATGAGCATAATTCCTCTGGACATGCAGCTCGGGGGAAAAACAAAAGCAAGTCTTGACGGAAAAAATGCAAAACAAATGGCTACAATAGAAAATAGCTATACTCTTTCCTTGGAAAAAATAAAACTCTCTTTAGAAGGAAAACTAAATCTCAGCCAAAAAACAGAGAGAGCTTTCATAAATGATTTTTCAGAGAATTATAAGAACAGCTTCGACTTACAGTTTTCAAATGGAGAAAAGGCCAAAGAGCGAAACGAAGAAATACATTTTAAAACAATTGCAAGCATAGATTATCTTTCGCTCAAACCAGAACTCAGTTTTAACAACAAGATCGCTTCTCTTCCTTCTGAAAATAAGTTTACTTTTCAACCTGAAATACAATTTAGTCTTCCCTTTAAAATACAGGATATAGATTTTTCCTTCCAACATAGAAAATATTTTCGGGTACAAGAAAAAAATTTTATAAATCTCAATTATGAGGAAGACCTTGAAGGATATTTTCAAAGACTGAGTGAGGCAAAAACTTTTTACACAAGCCTTTTATTTTTAGATTTATTTCCAAGCTATATCAATGCAAATGATATATGGCATAATCGAACGAAAGGAAATCTTGAAAATCAAGAACTCTCAAGTCTGTATGGTTTTCAAATAAAGCGAAAACTCTACCTCAATCCAATGGATATTATTGTCCCAGCAAGTTTTGATTTTTCACTTGAACGAAATATTTTTGTTCTTGATCAAATCCAAAGCAAGGACAATTTTTATTATCTTACAAAATTATCATATACCTCTTTTAATAACTTTGGACTTTTCGGATCAAAGAAACTTTTTTCATGGTTTGAACAAGATGAATTATTTAGCTCTCTACAATGCAAAATAAAACATAACCTAGATAGTAATAATGTAGCTTATGCGATACGTTTTTTTGAACAAGTAAATATATATATTTCAGAAAACAATACTCTTTTTAAAAACCTTGATATATCTTTTGACAGCGAAAAAAAACGCTCACTTTATTTCTCAGTCTCTTGGCATAGAAAGGGAAAAAATTCTTTTTTAAAGCCTTTGATAGAAAGCCTCATGAAGTCTGAAGATGAGATTTTCCTTCTGAGAAAAAACAGCCTCAGTTATCTATTTGAAAAAAACACAGAGATTTTAAATACTCTTCGTGGAGATCACGAATTAGAGATACAGCCAAATAAAAACCTCAGCTTCATAACAAAGCTGAATGGGAATATTATTTTTACTGAGAAAAAAATGAAGAGCCTTGAGCTCGATCTAAATCTATCTGCAAAACTCAAGTTTTAATTTTTTATCCGTATTTTAATTTTCTATATCTCTTCTCTGAAAAATAACTCAGAAAATTATCTATGTCCAAAAACGATTTATTCAAGAGGAGCAAAATAACCCGTTTCCGCCCTACTGGATTTATTGAACAAATAGGTTTCAACTTCTAGCGGTAAAAAACTTTGCCCGAAATGAGTAGGAAGGCTAGAAAAAAAGGTGAACTGGTATGTACCTTTGGGAATCGAAAGTATTTCTTTATACAATGAAGAAATGCCCTCAGGTCGATACAAGTAGGAAGCAAGACCCTTCGTATTTGAAACAAGGTAATCTATTTCTGGAGAAAGAGACCCTTGATTCAAAGAGACAGCACAAAAAGGAATAGCATTTGTATTTAAGTAAGAACTTAACTCAGTTAAACCATAATTTCTAAAGGCTCCTGTCTTTCTTTCTGTATCGGATAAAAGTACAATAGCTCTTTTTCTTTCAGCATTTATGAGGTCATTTGCAGCAAGCCGAATGCCGGTATCAAGGGCAATAGTATTTACATAGGGTGTCTTTAAAAGATTTATTGAAAAGTTTCTTAAATTTTCTGGGCTCGTTTGTATTTCAGTTACGGGAGAACTTCCGAGCGATACAATGCGTATTCTACCACCGTCCATCGAAGAAGCAATTTCGCGAACAGCCCTTTCTATATCTTTTTCGTATGCCTTCATAGAAAGAGAGCGGTCTATGAGCAAGCTTATATCTGCCACGGTATTATTGTCTGTAGCACCTACAAGGGTCAAATCTGAAACCGGTCGTTTATTTTCGGTAAATAAAAAGTTCACTTCCTTTAAGCCAACAATTGGGTCACCCTTCCTGTTCTCAACCTTTACTTCAACCCTTACCTTAGGGAAAGATTCAGCATGCACTCTTTCAACTTGAACAAATAAACCACCGATTAAATCTTCCATAGTCGATAAAATATTTATCTCATTTAAAATATAGTCGCTTGCAATAAGATTTCCATTTACATCCATCGCCGCGCTGGTAAGCCGACCTGGCGTCTTACCAGTATTTCCCAAGGTTTCTACAGCACCATTTTTCAAAGATACTGCTTTTATGCTGCGTGTATCTGCAAGAATAAAATGTTCATTCCAATACCACAGCGCCTCAGGATTTTCAAAAACGTGTTTTTCTGTTAAATGAGAAATATAATTCCCCGACGTGTCAAAGATGATAATGCTACCGTAAACAGCATCGCAAACATAGACCCTATCTTCATGAACAGCTATCCCTGTCGGTGCTTCTAAACCAGAAAAATGTTTTGACTTTAAGCCAAAGTAAAATAAAAAATCACCATCTTGGGTAAAAACAGAAATACGCGCATTTCCAAAATCGCTGACATAAATATTTTTTTGGCTATCTTGCGCAAGGTATTGTGGTCCTAAGAGTTGCCCCTCGCCTCTTCCCTTTGAGCCAAAACTTTTTATATATGAACCCTTCGCATCAAGCAAGCTTAAACGGTCACCGCTATATTCGCTGACAACCAAGTTTCCATTGTCCAAAACTAAGATATCCATGGGGCGATCAAAGCCGTTAAGCGGGCCCCGAAAACGCTGCAGGATTTGCCCGTTAATATCGAGGCGAACAATTTCATTTGAGCCATAGGCAACAAGCCAGCTTGTGCCATCGTTCAAGGGCTTTATTGAGACAGGATTGCTAAAAAAAAGGGTACGCTCATCATTCCCAGGATAGACCCCAGATTCGCTATAAGTTTGCAATAGCGATTTAGATTTATCATAGGAGCGTCGCTCTTTCACTATTTCAATTGTATTTTCCAAAAGCAT
>JAAZLA010000185.1 GCA_012799545.1 Treponema sp. | reverse complement strand
ACTTGTCAATGCATCCTTCGATTGAAAAGAAATATCCTCAGGATATAAAACTTTATCTAAATAGGTATAACCCTCGTTATTATATGGCAATCCATTAAAGGGAGAAACTTGATTTAGTTTTTGATTCCACTTTGAAAGACTTTCTTTAAGCGCACCCTCATGAGGTTTTATTACCTTCTCTAAAAAAACATAACGATAGTTTTCAGACCTTCTATTTGTATAAATATCAAAAGTATAATTTTTAAGACTCACCCTTGCGTCTCCCTCTAAAAAATACGCTGTTAATATTCGCAACATAGCATCTGAGTCCGCAGTAAACAGAGTCTTAGGTAAATGTAATCCGACCTCGCCATTATACAGGATAAGATTATTTTCATCCCAATCGAAAACAAATTTCTCAAAAATCGGGTCCGAAGAATTAAGCACCTGGGCGTGAAAATCTGTAAACTGTTGCCAGTTATCTAAAGTACCAATATATGAAGGATAGACAAAATCACAAAGAAAAGGCATATCTAAAACAGCGCTATTGAAAACTCCTCCCGTGGAACCAAGTGAATAAAAAACATATACTCCCTCTGTTAGTGGCAAAGCATAACTTAAGATCATCATATCAGCGAAAGGTAGTTCCCAAAAATTTACAAACCAGGTCCTGCCAAAAACATCTACGTGAGTATCGGATGAATATGGTTCGCTTCCTAAAGAAGTTATTGCAATTTTTTCTCCAGCTACAGTTCTGTATAATCCGGTAGCTTGTAGCATATACTCCATGTACAAGGAGGGATTTTGAATCAAATCAATTAAGGAAAGCGTATCTGGTTTTTTTACAACACCCATATAATATCCCATCATATTGCCAAAAGAAACTGAACCGTTGTTTTCCAAAGCATACTCTGAAATATTAGATGGGTTAGCAAACTTCCATTTATTGGTTTCTGTAAGATAAACAGTATATGGAAAATACGTTAAATAAGAAAAACAAAAAAACTCCTGCCAGCCTTGAGAAGAAGAAAAACTTTTTTTCTCACCAGGAGAGAACTGCTTTCGCAAACTGTCGACAACTTTTTTAAGGTAGTTTTTGAATTCGATTGTTAGCTCATCTTTAACCTTATTAAATTTTTTTGGCAAAACCACTTCGACTTCAAATTTATGATAAAATCTTTCTGAAAAAATATTTGGCAAGGCGTAAAAAAAATAACTTCTCATTATACCTGTATTTTCTTGGACAGAGTGGATCTCTGAAAAAGGGAGAGCGTAATTTAAGTTTTCATTTTCACTTTTCATAGTATAATACCAAGCACCTTCCCTTCACTTGTAATAAGGGGCCACCAGAGTTGCCAGGACTTGCTGCTGCAGAAAAACGAATCCATTTCCACTCGCCATTTTGGTCTTCGTACGTTGTACTAGTATAAACACCGTTTCTGATTACAATACCATCACCTAAAGCATTGCCGACAGAAAAAACCTCTGTATTAAGTGAAACCTCTTCTGCCCACTCTAAGCCAAGATTTTCTGTATTAGAAAATCCTTCTACAGTAAAAATAATAAAATCCCGGTCTGTTGCAAACTTGCTTATAGAATCAACTTTGTACACTGCCCCCTTTTCATCTCTAATATAATAGTCCGTATAAACTGAATCTTCGTATAAATTAAAAACATGCGAAGCAGAATAAAACTGTTTATCTTTCATCAAAAAGGCCGTGCCTAAAGGAATGTATTTATCATTTCGTATTGAAAAAGCAATTCGAGCCAAGGGAAGTGTTTTTTCATAACTTAAATTTCCTTCTTGAGGCTTTTCTACAACAACCTCAAAAACATTTGAACGCACAATACTTAAAACCTCTGGTTTAAGAAGGGTTTGAGAAAAGGCATTGTTTATAATTAAAACAACAAAAATTCCCAACAGTATT
Source organism: Treponema sp. (assembly GCA_012799545.1). Taxonomy (GTDB): domain Bacteria; phylum Spirochaetota; class Spirochaetia; order Treponematales; family Treponemataceae; genus JAAZLA01. The sequence continues at coordinate 2,818 of JAAZLA010000185.1, read as the reverse complement.
TTTTGTTGTTTTAAACAAAATCTAAAAGAAACTCACTACAAGCTTGCAGTTTAGCTTTCCAAGTTTCATAAGAATCGTCCCAAGAAAATCCCCTTTCGATAAACCACGGTGGTAAAGGCAATATTTGATTTTGATAAAAACTTTTTTCTTTATCCTCTAGCTCAGCAAATGATTCAATGTGATCTCTTTTATATGCTTCAAAAGAAGTCGTTATTGCTTTATAAAAGAAAGGTTTTTCATTATTAAAAGGAAAGGAAGATAATGAAGTAAAAAGGATATAAGAGCTAGGGATCTTCTCTCCGCCAAAGAAAATACCTTCCGGAATGTCAACATCGGTGAAACGTTTCCGCTTTGTCCATAAAAATATTGGGCTTATAGCCCTAAGGAATCAAAGATTCCTGTTTTAATATGGTTTTTCATTCTGTATTATCTATGATGTTATTCAAAAATAGTTTCGTTTAATAGTTCCCAAAAGAAAATGCTACTTTCGGTAAATATTTCATTACAAGTATCAAGTAATATTGCAACAAAAACAGGATGATCTATTCTGTCAAAATCTTGACCAAGAGGATAATACGACAGCCCTGTTTCAGCTTCATTTGATGTAACTAAATACGGAAATTCAATGGAACAATTGGAAAATTCTGACGGCTGAATTTCTGCTGTTAAGTAATACCCCCTCCCTCCGCCCCTATCGGTATATATTGAAGGATTCTCAAAGGTAAAAACTTTAAATCTAATCCCGTTGATTATTTTCACCTCTTCATTCACTACAGAAATTGTTTTTTTAATATTCTCTGAAAATGTATCATATGTAATATCAGCTATAGATAACTGAAACAATACGGTTATGCCTATTGCCTTTCCTTTTGATGAAAGAAAATTCGGCGGAGAGAGAAGTACAAAAGATTGTTTATTATCAATACCGGTAAACTTTAGATTCCACTCTCTCTCAAGATATATTGAAGTACCTAAAATACGACTGAGAAGCCTAAAATGATCACCCTGCGGCCTTATAACCCATGTTTCTTTATCAGCATAGTTTTTATTTGTTTCAGGCTGTTGCAACATGTCCTTAAATGTATTGTACAGCCGATAATCTGAAACATCGACATCTCGTAATTCTGCAGCCGTTTCCATTGCCCTAAATCCATTTTTGAACATGGACGAAAACAGACACGAATAAGAATAATCTTCTAAAAAAGCAGGATGCAGCAAGCGCATATCATCTATTCTATTAATTACGTGAATAAACTCATCCACACCTTTAATAATCTGGGCAGAGCTGCTTAAGTAATTGCCATAAATCCAAGAAGTTCTGTAGTCATTTGGATATTGAGCTTTAAGAACGGATACTTTTGCTTCAATTTTTTGAGAACAGTTCTCAACATCAATATTATACATGTACCGTAAAACTATAAGTTGAAGGAGCTCTAAATCATATGTTCTGTTGGTTTGTTTATCTATCTCTGCTTCAAAAGCGAGAGCTTTAGTGGCTAAATCTTCTTTACTGACAGGATATCCCCATTCTGGAGAATAATGATTAATATAAATAGAATAAGCCAGAAAATCCTCCAGTTTTTCCTGAAATATTGGAGTCTGGGGTAAATTGGAAAAAACAATTGCAGACAAATTTGCATACATCGGTGCCGCACAAACTGCAACTAATAAAAATATAAGTATCCTTCTCATTCTTTCTTCTCCTTCTCTTTTTTACTTTACTATAACATCTTTTGCGCCATCAGCATAGCAAATAGTTTGCTTTCCATTTCATTCTGCTGTCATATCCTTTGCAAAGCTTGCATTATAACTTGCTTTTTGTTTTATATCGACATAAAAAACAACCTTTTCATTTTCCCAAGCTTTTATACCAAAACCATCAGCTGTCGTCATTATCCCAACCTCTGCTCCTACATTAGAAATTTTCGGGCATAATTCTCATTCATATAAATCCAAGGCATCGCAAAATATTCCTGTTATAGCTGTGTCTTCATATTTTCTTCCCGGATACACTTCTTTAATAATAAATTGAAAGCTATCATATCGTTTAGAAAATTCTAGCACTTGCATTTCACCAGTATCATTCAATTCTCTTTCTTCAACATTAACTAAATTTTTATCTCTATCAAAACAATGTATAAGCAAACGCTTTACCCTTGCATTATCATAAAACAAAGATGGTTTTTCTGGTGAAAAGAACCCATTGATTATGTAAATTCTTCGAGAGCCATCCCCGACATTTAAGAAGGAAACACTTTCTCCAATACCAAAACCTTCAACTCCTTCAACCCAGGATTTTGTCAAGTCCCAAGTGCTTAAATTTTCCGCCTTGTATATAACTTCCTTACCGTTCAAAACTTCAGTTAAATGCGATGTTGCTTTATAATGAAACCCTGACCAAATCCACGGCTCTGTTGTGTGTGTTCCTCTTCTCGTGCAAATGATTGTTTTTTTCTGGTTATAATCATACATAAGTAAATGTTTTGCATCTGCAGAAAAAATATATAATTTATTATTCTCTTCATCAGACTTAAGATCAGCTATTAAATACGCATTTTCTTTTTTTAATGTATACGTATATTTTTTTTCAGTTACCTCATAATCTAAACTAATATAAATAGCTTTGAAAAGACCTTCTTCAAAAATATAAAAAGCACCAGGGTCTTCAATAAATAAAACTTCTTCAAACGGATACTCTTTAGCAAAAGTGGAGGTCAAAACAAACAAACTCATAATTAATATAATAATTTTTCTCATGGATAAAAATACTCCCTTATATAACCTTTCATGACATCTCCAGGTTTAACATTATTTCTTT
>JAAZLA010000184.1 GCA_012799545.1 Treponema sp. | reverse complement strand
TAGGAGCGTGGATCTATGAGACTTAAATCGCTCGCACTTTGACTAATATCTGGCTGAATAGAAGTCGTAGAAGGCACTGTTAAAACCTGCCCTACCTTTATAAGAGATGCGTTACTCAATTGGTTGAGAATATTGAGTGTTTCAACGCTTACTGAAAGTCTACGAGCAATACTGTACATTGTGTCGCCAGCTTGCACCACGTAGGTTTCAGTTGCGTCAGCTGTTTTTATGGCTTTTGACACCAGTAAAACTTGCCCAATCTTTAAAACTTCAGATTGTTTTATATTGTTTAAATTACAAAGTTCTTCAACTGTTAGCCCATAGGATCGGCTAATGCTGTATAAGGTTTCTCCTTTTGCTACAGTATGCTCTTTTGCTTGGGCAAAAAAAGAAAGAGAGAGAGAAAAAAAGAGAATTAAAAATGCTAAACGTAAAAATTTTTTCATGTCATCTTAGTTTCGGCAGATTTGAGATTGATTCTTAGAGAAATTGTGCGTAAAAATCACCGATTGGAAAAGCGCTCTGGATTTTTCCCGCAGGATAAAGGTTTCGTATATTATCTCGTCCTTCTTTTAGTTGTTCAGAGCTTATGCCAAATTTAATTGAACGATCTGCTTCTATAAATGCTGCTGCATGATCTGCAAGGCGAACAAGTTCTCCGTCAATCGCCGTTGTATCTGCCTTATTATGAAGTGTATTTATTTCTTCAAAGCTGAGTTTTTGTATTTTTTTTAAGCGCGAGTCGATTGCAATTCTATTTGAAAATTCATCACTGGTAAAATATAAAAGTTCATCTACATAGAAATCTTCCATGAGTGGCACCAAGTCAGACTGAAGGACATCTTCTTCTATTTCTTTTACGATGGATGGGAGACCTTCTGTTGCTTGTTTTACCGGAGAAATAATATCTCGCGTAACTGCTTCAGGTAAGTCGTGAAAAAGAGCAGAGAAAAAATTATTGTACAAGCGCTTGGGATGCATCGAAGGAACACCCTTTGAAATAAAAAAAGTTAAAAGCGCAACATAAAGCGAATGTCCTAAAACCGAGGTTTTTGGTATACGTGGTGTTTGATTCCACCTTGTCTGAAAACGCAATTGTTCGATTATCATTAAAAACTGATAGGGTTTTTGCTTTGCAATTAAAAGTTGTAAGCCCCGTAAATCCAAATACACTTCTATATCCTTCAGTAGGGCCTGTTGAATATGGTTCACGCGAAAAGGCTCGTTCACTACGCTTATCATTTCAAATTCGCGCATTGCAGAATATTTGTGGGCACAACGTAAAATACGCTTTGAAAGAAAGTTGTCTGATTTTTCATTAAAAAGATAGTCGCGAAATGCTTCTATGAGACCTGTATTTTCTAGGAGTCCTTCGTATTGCCCGATAACCCATTCGTTAAGTTTTTTATATTCACTCGGATATTTTGATCGAATCATTCTTTGTACGGGAGATTTTATATCGCAGAGTGCTATTTTTCGCAACAAATCAAATAAGGAGGCATGGATAATCCAATCCCAGTCAACCTCGCCTCCCCGATTTTCCTCGTATTTTCCTATGATATACGCGAGGACCATTTTTTCGGCAGACTTATCCATTTCATTGAGCTCAAAGGGGCGAACTAAATCATTCCAGCGTTCTATGGAAAAAGCTTCAAATAACTTGAGGGCTATTTCTTTTGTGAGCATTTTATTTACTTGTTCCTTTTTTTTGATCTGCTTCCATTTTTTCTTTCCAGACTATCGCTTTTTTCTTAATATCTTCTGCCTCATCTTTTTCATTGAGTAATAAGTGAATGCGTCGTAAAGCAAGCAAATATTGTATAGCAAGTCGCATATCGTCGATTCGGCGTGTAGAAAGCTCATAGCGCTCTCTGTAACCGTCGGCAGATTCGTTTAATAAGCGTTTAATAAGTCGTACATACAATACAGTCGTATCATAATCAGCAGAACGTGGATTAAAATGGTCTTGCATAGCAACTTTTAAGTCTAAAAAATTTTTTGCTACAGTGGCAAACCGACCTTTTAGTTCGGTAAAAGACCATTTCCATTTTGTATTATCGCCAAAACCTTCTAAGATCAGGTCTATTGCTAATCCAAGTTTTCTAACAACAAGGTAGCGTTTTGAAAGTGGTATATTTTGTATCTCTTTTAAGTTATCTTCGTATTCTGAAAAAGGAGCATCAATAAGATTCGTAACTATCTCTTCTAAATAAATAATTGCCTTATACAGTGTTTTTCTCCCCTCATTTAAAGCATCAGTGTTTTTAGGTCCAAGGATTTCCACTGAAAGATTATTTATAGTTAAATACAGCGTTGTAATATAAATCATCTCTTCTGCCAAAAGCAATTTTTTATATGCGAGTCCTGAATTATCACTTTTCATTAAATTGAGAATGCTTTTTTCTTTATCCAAAGATTTTTGTACCAAATCGCGAAATGGTTTGCTTTTCGCGTTAAACAACTCTCTGCTTTCTGCCGCTATTTTTGCCATATTTTTCCCTCTTCTGCTAAGACATTGCCAATAATGAGCGCGCATGATCGATTGAGGCCTGCGAAAATGCATCTCCAGAGAGCATTCGTGCTATTTCTTCAACACGATCCTCACCCATTATAGGTACAACACTCGTAAATGTCGCACCTTTATCGGTTTTCTTTTCTATTCTCATATGAGTATCGGCAAAAACAGCGATGCTCGCTAGGTGTGTTATGCAAAAAACTTGTTTCTTTTTTGAAAGCGCTTTAAGGTGTTTTCCGACAGAAACAGCTATTTCCCCGCCAATTCCCGTATCGATTTCATCAAAAATAAGGCTCTCAATTGCATCTGTTGCAGAAAAAATTGTTTTTAATGCGAGCATAACACGCGATATTTCACCACCTGAGGCTATTTTACTCAAGGGACGCAAAACAGAGCCTTCGTTCGCTGCAATTAAAAATTCTATATTGTCTTTTCCATAGGGACCACATTTTTGTATAAACTCAGTACTTTCTTTTTCACTAATCGATACTTGAAAAGCGGTGTTTTTCATACCAAGGTCTTGTAAAATAATAACGAGCTGCTCTGACATTTTTTGTGAATACGCACGTCGCTTTTCAGTTAAAAATACCGCCGCATCGTAGAGTTTTTTTTCTAGGTCCTTTATCTCTTTTTCTAAAAGCTCTCGATCTTCTTCCCAGTTTTGCAAGTCGAGGAGTTCCTTTTCCGCTTTTTTCAAAAAATCCAAAAGCGCATCGGCCTTTTCATTTTGATTTTTTAGGTATTTTTTCTTTAGTCTAAAAAATTGTGCAAGCCGATCTTGTACTTCTTCCAATCTTGATGGATCAAAGATAAGGGATTGTTGGTAGGCATTCAACTCATTTGCTATATCGGAAACTTCGTAAAAGGCTGATTCGAGACGTTGGGATAAGGTCGCAAGAACCTTGTCGAGGTCTTCTATATGACTTGCAGAAACATGGAGCTTTTTTAAATGAGGCACAAGAGCAGAATCGCCGGTACTGAGCATTTGGTTCATATCCTGTATTGTCTCGTGCAATTTTTCAAACTGTGATAAGCGAGAAAGCTCTTCTTCTAGTTCTGTTTCTTCATTGACACGAATATGAAGCGCTTCGATTTCTTCACAAGCAAAGGCAAGCATTTCTATTTTTCGCTTCCGCTCAGCATCGCTTGTTTGAACAGCCTGCATCTTTTGCCGTTTTGTAATTAAATCTGTATACAGCTGTGTAAAATCACGCACTTTATTTTCAATACCAGCATAGGCATCTAAAAACTTTCGATGCTCCGATGGACGCATAAGAGATTGGTGTTCATGTTGTCCGTGTATATCCACCAAGAGAGCGGTAAACTCTTGCACTTCAGCCTTTGTTACCTGCGCCTCTTGTATCCAGGAGGCAGATTTTCCGTTTGATCGCAAAACTCGCCGTAACAACAAGCGGTTTTCATCAAGCTCTATGTGATGCTCAGAGAGCCACTGTCGCGCTTCTATATGTTCTGGCGAAATATACAGGCTACCAGAAACACGAGCCTCGCTTGCGCCGTCACGGACAAGCTCTACTCCTCCCTTACCACCAAGTAAAAACGAAATAGCTCCTATAAGTATGGATTTTCCTGCCCCTGTCTCTCCGCTAAAAACAGTCAGTCCCTTGGAAAAGTCCAAGGAAAGTGAATCTATGAGGACAAAATCTTTTATACTAATATCTTCAAGCACGAGGTCCTCCTGACCAATGCAGCTTTGTTCGCAAGGCTGAATAAAATACATTTGCATCACAGCCGAGTAAATGTGCCGAAACTTCAGCCTTTTTTATAACTAATACATCGTCGACAGCAAGTTTCATGGACACCTGTCCGTCGCAGGTAAGCATCACATCAGTATCCCTTGAAGAAAGCACTCGAATGCTTAAACTCGCTGTTGCAGGCAAAACCAAGGGACGATTTGAAAGCGAAAAAGCACAGACAGGACTTAAGATAAGCGCATCGAGTGCGGGGTCCACGATGGGCCCCCCAGCTGCAGCCGAATAGGCTGTTGAACCAGTTGCTGTCGACACAATAATTCCGTCAGCTTTAAATACACCGAAGGGAACCTCGTTTGCCTCAATTTCCAATTGCACAATGCGAGCAGCACCAGATGCAGAAATCACAAAGTCGTTTAAGGCTATTTCAGAAAAAACACATTCTTGATTTCGAAATAACATAACTTCTACCATACTTCGTTTAAGAGGCAAAAAACTCCCGTCTAAGAAAGCCTGTAATGGCTTTTCCCAATCATTTTTTTGAATACCTGCAATAAAACCAAACTCACCCAGATTTACCGGAAAGATGGGGATTGCCTTTTTTGCACAGAGGCGTGCTGTGTATAAAACAGTCCCATCCCCTCCAAGACTCACCGCAAAATCGATATTTTCAGGAATATTCGGATGTTCTGCATCTTCTTCCCCATAGTTTATTATTGTCGCTTGTATACCAGTTTTTTGTAAAAAAGAAAATATTTTTTTAGAAAGCATAAGAGATTCTTCGTTATACGTATTTACCACAATTATGCAGGTATTCATACTATTTTCCTTCACTTTTTTCGATAGCTTACATACCATTTTACCTGTGTTTAAGGTAAAGTTGCCAAAACCTTTGCAATTTTTGCCGCTTGTTGCGCACCTAAACGTGGGTAAAGGGGAAAATAAGCACAACGCAACAAAAACGATTTTGCTTGCATTAAATCGCCTAGTTCCTCTTCTTTATAGGCTATGATAGATTGCGCAAATACTGGCGCTATTTCAATATCCTTTCGAAGCGCATACTGGCGAACATCCTTAAAACCGCTTGAAAGAATCACTGGAAAAGAATAAACCGTCGGTATAGCGTAATCACCTGCTTGTAAAAAGGTTTTATGCTTTCCTTGCATTATAGAACGGGCATATATTTCATACATTTCTTTACGTATCTGCTCGTTTTTATTGAATTCTTTTAATTGTACCAAAGCAAGGGATGCATTGATATCGGGTAAAATATCGGTTGAAAGCGCTTCATCGCTGTGTTTTTTCAAAACAATCCAATTTCGTCGCTCTGGGGCCATGAGAACAGCTCCTCCCCCTCCCGTTATGCTATCTTCTTCTTCTAAACCAAGAATAGAAAAAACTCCAAAGGTACCGAGCATTTTTTCGTTAAGAGACGCACCTGCGCTTTGGGAAATATCTTCGATAATAGGAATACCAATGTCGAGTAAGGCTTGAATATTTGGGACGAAGCCCATCGCCGCATGCAAAATAAGCAAACTTGCACCCTCTTTCACTGCCTCAAGAACTGTTTCTGGAGAAAGCAAGGCGGTTTCTGGAGATACGTCAACAACAAGCGGTTCATAGCCCTCTTCCTCCAAGCACACATACTGCCAGTAAGGAGCGAGAGCCGAAACAATAACCTTGGAGCCCTTTGGTATATCAAGGGCTTTGAGGGCATATTTTAAAGCGAGGCTTGGACTGCGAAGCGCAACTGCACCGTCAACACCGAAAAAAGCCTTTACTTGTTGAATTAAGCGAATTACCGCTTCCCCCGGTCCAATTTTTTCATCAACCAAGGTGGTAAGCACAGAATCCATTTCTTTTCTGCGAATAGTAGAGCTAAATGTGGGAATTTTCATTGCTATTGCATTCCAATAAGTTTTTGTAATTCTTTTGGGTTAAAGATTTTTCGCGTATCAAGTAAAATAAGGTAGCCAGCATCTTGGCGAATAACACCGTGAACATATTCCGTACCAATCCCAGCCAACATCTGTGGTGGCGGTTTTACCTCTTCGTTTTGTACCAAAACAACACGTGCAACCCTATCTATAATAATACCGATTTTACTTCCATCAATACTGAGTATAATAAAACCTCTTTCAAACGCATCTTCCTCGGCAATTTCAATATTTTTCAATCGAAACCGTTTATGTAAATTGATAATGGGAATAATCTCACCGCGAAGGTTAAATATCCCTTCAACATAATACGGGGCATTTGGGATAGGACGAACTGTTTGAACCTTTACGATTTCTTTTACATCCATAATATCTACACCGTAAAGCTCTTCACCCAATTGAAATGTAACTAATTGAAATTGTGCATCACCTAAAGCCATTGTACCTCCAATAATACCCTCATAGGATACATTGAATTTTCAAAAAATACAAGCATTCTATTATATTCAGCTATAATAATAGACTTTTATCATTTTTAGACTATAATAAAGCTATGTTTTCTCTATTTAATACAATACGTAGCCAAAGAAAAAAAACAGTTTTTTGTATCTCTCTTTGTTTTGCATTTTTATCAATACTTGGAACTCTCGAGGCGCAAGAAAGGCAAAACAATTCCTTTCTCCTTGAAAATGGCTTAGAAATAGAAATTCTTGAAAAAAACAAAAGCCCTATAGCACATATCGATATAGAACTAGGCTCTGGCTATAGCGCAACAGAAAAAAATGAAGCTGGATTTTTTGACCTTAGTCGTCGCCTCTTTTGGCAGAGCTCAGAAAACGCAAAGGAAATAGAAAAAACACTCGGCTTATTTAACTTAGAAACAAACTTATTTGCCCAAAGCACTGTTTTTTCTGCCTCCCTCCCTGCGCATCGTCTTGAACAAAGCCTTGCGTATATAAAAGATTGCATAGAAAACAGCCTTTTTACAGAAAAGTCCTTAGTAGCAGTTTTGGATGAATACTTACAAGAACAAAAAGCTATTCTTGCAAGCCCCTATGGTTTTATTCACGCATCGGTTATGAACCATCTCTACCCCGAAAACCCTTGGGCACAATCTGCAGATATGGGATATTATTATTTTCAAGAAAAAAAAATAGAAAGCCTTGCCCTTGCCTTAAAACTATTTAAAGAGCGCTATTATCAAGTGCAAAATATAAAACTGCGCATTACCAGCCCATACGAGACAAGCCTTGTGCTCGCCCTTGTAAAAAAATCGATGCAAAACTGGGAAAATTCTAGCAGCTATCTCCCCAAGAGAAAGCTCAGCAAATTGCAAAAAGAACAAAAAAGCCTTGTTCTTGTCTCCGAGGGCTTTCCTGAAGACTTTGAGCAATTTATTTTTATACGCACGATCGATATAGGAGACAGTCATCTTTGGGAAGATAAAACAGAAGAGACAATACATCGAGAAGCTGCCTTTCTCAGTTTTCTCCTTGAAGAAAATGTCGATGCTATAAAAACAAAATTCCTGGAAGAAAAGTCTCTTGGTCTTGAAGATGAACAATACCTTGCATTTTCCTTTGAAAAAGCTGCCGATTATTCACGCCTTATCAGCCAGTACATGACGAAAAAGAACGCAACAAGCCTTTTGGATAAAATAAAAACAATACAAGAAGAAGAAAATAAAATATCCTTTTCTCGTGAATCAATAGAAAAAATGCTTCCCTATTTTGAGTTTTATGAACAAGCAGAAAAAAATCAATGCCAGACCGATGCTTTTTTTCTACAAGATGGCTTTTCGCCATTTTCCCAAATTGAACCGATACATATTATTCTCTTGCATCCTAAAACATATGCAAGGCACAAAAAAATAATAGAAAAAGAAAAATGGCTTGTAAAAACTGAAAAAGACTTTCAAGAAGATATAAAAAAAATACTTGCACAAAAAACCGAGATACTTGAAGAAAGCTTCTCGACCCTTCCTCCATACGAAGCTATCTTTGACGATATGAACGATAGTCTGCGCTTAAAACTAAGCAACGATATAGCTGTCTTTATGCGTATCGATTCCAAAGCAGAATATAGCGAAATTGATTTTAACTTTCAAAAGAATGCCGAAAGTGCAGACGGAAAAACCTATCTCATAGATGAAATTATTTTTCGCTCTCTTGAAAAAAAATACAGAGAACTCAACCTTGAAAAAATGCTCAAAGGCGAGCAAGGAGAAGTGCTATTTTATTCCGATAGAGGAAAAAACAAGCTTCGTTTTACGATTAAAGCAAAGGCGGAAGATATAGAAAAAGCCTTTTATGATTTTATCTCCCTTTTTACTTTTTTTTCTATCAGCCCCCTCGAAGCCGACATAGTCAACAAAGAAATACAAGGCGAAGAACGTATAAAAACATCGCTTTTGAAAACACAGCTAGATGGAGCAGCCTTGCAAGAAATCTTCGATAAAACAAAACAGCCCCCTCTTTTTTCTATAAACACCGATGCCATACGATATGAAGATATTCAAAAACGACTTTCAAAACTCTACAATGCACAGGCAGTCTCTCTCGCCTTTATGGGAAGAGAAGAAAGCCTCGTGAATTTATATGTCCTTTCTGAAAAAACACTTAGCTTTCTAAAAAACCAAGGAAAAATAAGCACAGAAGTCTATAGTTTTGAAATACCCGATAGAAAAAAAAGAGTTTCACTCTCCCATCTTTTTACGAGCAAGCTCGATGCGAAAGATGCAGGACCACGCCCGCTTAGACTTATACCGACGACAGAATTTTTTGACCCGCTGCATATTTATTTTAAAAGACCCCTCGACGAAAACCAAGCGTATTTTGATGCGCTTTTTTACACCCTCTCTGCGATACTCAATGAAACAAATACTGAGAAAAGTTTTTCAAACCTGCAGTATTATATTGATACAGAAATACCAGAACTTGCAAGCTTGGAATTTTCCGAAGTTAAAACAAGCAAGGAAATAGAAAGTCTGTTTTCAAAAACACTCGCTTCCTTCCCAGAATGGATAGAAGACGAAAATGCACTGGAGCGCATAAAAAATATTTGGATAAAAGAAAAATTTACACAGTATGAGACAAAATCAATAAATGAAAAAATCCAATTACAAAAGGATTTAATAAAAATAATAAACGCTGAAAGCAGTGTTTTTTTAGATGTTTTTGAATTGCTCATAAAACAAGCATCGAAGCTCTGGCTCATATCCAACGACACAAAATAAGCTATGCAAATCTATAATAAGAAAGCGATGAGAAAAAAGACAAAACAAGAATTACGAAATATCCTCAAAAGTAAAAACCTAGAACGAGGAAAGACAAGTGCCAATATAAAAAAAATCCCAACATATAAAAAAGCGCACACTATTTTTTTATTTCTTTCTCTCAAAGACGAAATCGATACAAAAAGCCTGCTAGAACAAGCCCTTAAAGATGGGAAAAAAATTGCCATCCCTAAAATTATTTCTGCAAAAACAAGCGAAATGAGTTTTTTCTATCTGGACAAACTATCTCCCATCGATATGCAAATAGAAAAAGGAGCTTACGGAATTTATGAACCCAAAACGAGCTTAGAAAAAGCAAAACAAGAGGAATTAACAAAAAATGACCTTGTTTTTTTCCCCGGCCTCGCCTTTAGCAAGGATGGAAAAAGATTGGGACGAGGGAAAGGCTTTTATGACCGATACTTTTTTGATTTATGGAAAAACCCAAACCGTCCACAATTTATAGGCCTCTGTTACGAAAACCAAATTGTCAACACAATCCCAACAGATAGTTATGATATTTCCATGGATGCCCTCCTCACCGAAAAAAAATATTATATCTGTAGGTAAAAAAACACACTAGTATATTGACTTTTTTTTCTAATTCTTATACTATCAATACTACATTCCCCTGTAGCTCAGCAGGCAGAGCAACAGACTGTTAATCTGTGGGTCGCTGGTTCAAGCCCAGCCGGGGGAGCGTCAAAAAAAGGACTGGTCGCTTGATCAGTCCTTTTTTTATATTCTACAATCTGGGCTTGAAACGAAGTAAGCGCCGAGCGAGGGCGAGGAAAAGCCGACAGGACGTCG
>JAAZLA010000183.1 GCA_012799545.1 Treponema sp. | reverse complement strand
GGAATGAGAGAAAATCTTTTTACGCAAAATGCTTTTATACACGGTGATATTTTGATACAGGCAGACTTAGATGCTGCTTTTTCTCAGGGTTTTGACGCCTTTATTCACCTTGCAGCTTTTAAAGCAGCGGGCGAGTCCATGCTTATGCCAGAAAAATATTCTATAAATAATATTACGGGTACGCTCAATATTTTACATGCTGCACTTGCACATAATTGCAAAAGAATGGTTTTCTCTTCATCTGCTGCTATTTTTGGAGAGCCAGAATACCTTCCTATCGATGAAAATCATCCAAAAAATCCTGAAAATTATTATGGTTTTACAAAGCTTGAAATTGAGCGAATTATGGAATGGTACGATAGGCTAAAAGGCTTGCGTTATGCATCATTGCGTTATTTTAATGCGGCAGGTTATGATATTGAAGGTGAAATTACCGCAAAAGAGCAAAATCCTGCAAACTTACTTCCCGTGATTATGGAAGTTGCCTCTGGTATGCGTGAAAAACTACAGGTTTTTGGAACAGATTATGAAACAAGAGATGGGACTTGCATACGTGATTATGTACATGTTTGGGATTTAGCGATAGCACATGTAAAAGCACTTGACTACATTACAAAAGAAGATAAAAGCCTTTTCGTTAATCTCGGAAGCGAGGTAGGGTTGAGCGTTTTGGAAATTTTAGATGCAGCGAAAAAGGCGACAGGTAAGGAAATTCCAACGGATTTTGTTGCAAGAAGGGCAGGCGACCCTGAATGTTTATATGCTGTCTCCAAAAAAGCAAAAGACTTGCTTGGTTGGAAAGCTCAGTATTCGGATGCTAAAACCTTGGTTGAAACAACGTGGAAGGTATATAAAAAATAGGATAAAAAGTGTTTTTTTTGCGCTTCAAGGTGTTATAGTTATAGTAGGGAAAAAAAATATGAATACAAGTGAATCAATATATGAAACAATAGATAAAAGCAAGGATGAAATGATAGCCTTGCAAAGAATTTTAACCGCAATTCCTGCCCTCGATCCCAGTAGCGGTGGTAAGGGTGAATTACAAAAATGCCTTGCTTTAGAAAAATGGCTGAGAGAAAACGGCATAGAAAACCTTGAACGCTTTGATGCGCCAGATGCACGGGCTGACTCTGGCATTCGACCAAATCTTATTGCGACTCTTCCTGGTAAAAAAAGCCAAAACCTATGGATAATGACACATCTCGATGTTGTTCCCACGGGAGATTTATCGCTTTGGAACAGCGATCCTTGGGAAATGCTCGAAAAAGAGGGGAAACTCTACGGTCGCGGCACTGAAGATAATCAACAAGGATTGGTTTCGTCTATTTTTGCCCTTAAAGCGCTTCTTGCAAACAAGCAAATTCCTGAATATACGGTGAAACTTCTTTTTGTAGCTGATGAAGAAGTGGGTTCAACATACGGTATCCAATACTTGTTAGAGAATTATTCTCTTTTTCAAAAAGATGATCTTATTATTATTCCAGATGGTGGAGACAGTGAAGGACTTTGTATAGAAATTGCAGAAAAAAATATTTTGTGGTTTCAAGTAAAAACACTGGGAAAACAATGTCACGGCTCTCGCCCGGATGAAGGGATAAATGCGCATCTTGCTGCCTGTGATTTAGCCCTTCTTTTACACGATATGAAAAATCATTTTTCAGCGCAAAACTCACTTTTTGAGCCAGTCTATTCAACCTTTGAGCCGACAAAAAAAGAAGCAAACGTTCCGAATATCAATACAATTCCTGGAGAAGATAGCTTTTTCATGGATTGTAGAATCTTACCTCAATACTCGCTTGATGAAGTTCGTTTAGAAATTGAAAAACGTACAAAGAGCATTGAAAAAAAATATGGGGTAGAGATAGTTGTAGAAGAAAAGCAAGCGGTAGAGTCGCCTGCAACTCCTCATGATGCAGAAGTTGTACAGGTATTAAAAAAAGCAATTCAAAAATTGCGAGGGAAAGAGGCTCGGCTTATCGGTATAGGTGGTGGAACTGTTGCCTCATATTTACGCAATGAAGGACTTCATGCGGCCGTATGGAGCACCCTTGATGAAACAGCACATCAGCCGAATGAATACTGTCGTATCGAAAACATGATAGAAGATGCAAAGGTGCTTGCGTCAATTATGTTGGGAAATAACTAAAAAAGGATTGTGTCTAGGACACAAAAAGAGAGGTTTGGATATGAAAAAAACATCGATTATTGCAATTGCAATGATGCTTATTGTTGTTTTGAGTTCTTGTGTTTCTACAACTGGGACGCAGGTTAATCGCATTGATGCACGAACTCAAACAGATTTGAGTGGCTATTGGAACGATACCGATGTACGTATTATCGCAGATACATT
>JAAZLA010000031.1 GCA_012799545.1 Treponema sp. | reverse complement strand
TTTTTTCTTTTTGTATGCTCTTGTAGTATTTTTGCAATGTTTTTTTTGCGGTATCTTTATTCGTTTTTCTTTCTGAATCGATATGTTCTGTGTTTGCCGTTGCAATATAAAAGAGAGAGAGACCTTCAAGGGCAAGGAGCTCGGTGGTATGTTTTTTTGAAAGAAGCTTTGCATCTTTTGACTTAATAAGCTCAAGTAGCGAATAAAAACTTTGAAAATCATTTTTTTCAAAAGAATCTTTTAGAATCGAAAATCTCATTTCCTGAGCTTCGGCAGGTTTTTGCAAAGCATCGAGCATTTGACTTGCGTTTTCAAGGTGTTCTCTTTCTTCAGGTGCAAGACGGCTTGCATGAAGGTAGTGATTGAGAGCTTCTGTATAAGAAAAACGCATAGCAAAAAGATGTGCTTTGAGGCTTGCTATACGGCTTGAATCTTTTGTGATTTCTGAATGCAATGCAAGAAAATTGTCGAGCTCATTGTAGCGTCCCCACAGGTATAAAAGCGCTGCTTTTTCTTCGATGATTTCAATTTTATTGGGGAAGTGCTCTTCTGCCTTATGCAAAAGATTTTCTGCCTCATCGTAGAGTTTTTGTGACATGAGCAGTCGCGCTGCAAAGACATAGTCTGCACATTTTGATATACCTTGATTTAAAGCTTTTTTTACTTCGATGAGGGCAGGAACCATTCGAGAAACAGCTGCGTAGGAGAGCGCAAGTTGTATACGAGCATCACTGGGGATATAGGCATTTTCGATGAGGTCGCTTGCAAAGGCTGAAACTTGCATTTGGCGGGATTCAAGGGAGATGTTTAGAAGGCTTGCTTGACTTACTTCTTCGCTCGTCCAGTTTTGTCCGGCAAAGGCTATGTAGCCCTCGCTTTGCACTGTGTCGTCATCGAGCATGAGAGCGAGTCGTCCATTTATTATGGCTGCAATTTTTGTTTCATAGGCAAGAATTGTAAGAGGGATTTTTCCGAGTGATTTTTTTGTTTCTTTAGTTTCTGCTTCTTTATTTTTATTTAAACTTCGTGGGGGGGGTGGGCATTTTGTCCAACCGATGAGAGGAAACTGGTTTCCATTGAAATAAGCATCGAGGCGAAAAAAACCTTGGTTCGATATGAGAAAACTTAAATGATTACTTTCATCGACGTAGCGAAATAAAAAGCCAAATGCAGCGGAACCAGCTTGGGCATCTTGGCTCAGTTTATTTGCAAGACGCTTACTTAGATTTGTTTTTGAAAAGTCAATCGTCCCTTGGAGGATGAGGTTTTTGTATTGGAACTGTGGGTTCACTGTCCATGCGTAGAGGTTTTTTCGCAAAAGCTGTAATTCTAAACCCTTGTTAAACTGTGTTTTATATCCGTCGCCTTCTTCTTCGATAAATCGCCGCGTTTCTGGGTTTGAAAAAGAACTCGCCCAATTTTCAAAGGCGCTTTGTTCAAAGTCTTGGACTGCTACTTTATTTTTAGATTTGAAAACACGTTTTAAAAATGAAAACATACAAAGATTTTATCATTATTAGTTAAAGTGTGCAATCTAATTAAGGCGTAAAACCGATGCAACCCGTCCTTCTTCTGTGTATGCCCGTTCTGGATTTTTTTCATCGACAAAGGAAGTGAAACCCTTATAATAAGTATAATAATGCGTTCCCGGTGGCAAATGCAAACGAAGTTCATAAAAGCCTTGTTTTGTTTCTTCCATTTGATAGATATAGGGATCCCAGCCTGTAAAACTTCCAGAAAGGCTTATGGTTTGACCAGGTTCACCTTCATAGATAAAGCGTACAAAACCATCTTCAGTTTTCTCTGTAATAACTGGGACTTCGTAGGGTAAGTCGACATATGAAAGTTTCATTTGTGTTGTTTCATCGATGTGTATAGCTGAGTTGAGAGGGTCATTTGTCCAAAGCCCATCGATTATTAAGCGATATTGTATGCGTTTTGTATTTTGTGGTATTTTACAAAGATAAAATAAAACAGAATCGAGGGGTTTATAGTCCATATCAAAAAACGGAAGGCGTTCAAAAGCATGGATTTTTTTATACTGTTCAAAATCAAAGCTTATGCCAACAAAACGATATTCTTCTTTTGCGGTAAAGACAATATAGCCGTCTTGTATAAAAGGCTCTCCTACGCGGCGTATGCTTGAAATGAGGTTTTGCCTGTCGTAGAGCTCTTGTTCTGTATACAAAGACCCAGAAAAAGCACTAAAAAGGAGATATATAAAAATAAAGCTAATAAAAAAGATTTTTTTCACGATTATAATATCGGAGTGTTTTAAAAAAAACTAAACCATAAAATTTTACTATAACAGCTACTTGTTATATCGATAACAGTGATGTAAAATGGAAAGAGTATGCCGGGATTAGAACAACTACAAAAATTTTCTCAAGATATAACAGGGCTTGGAGACGAGCCTGCCATTCGGGAAGAGCGGGGCGAGCCTTTTTCTGTTTTGCCCATACCTCCAGATGTCTCCGAAAATAACGATTCAGATGATTTTTTACTTGGTATGCCTCAAGAAGGCGAAGATAATAGCCTTTTAGATATAGATGGTATTGATGAAACTGAAGAGCTTGGTGGCATCGATGATGGAGAGCAAGGTTTAGCCGATTTTGCATCGAGTTTTGACTTGCCTGACCTTGATCCCAGTGCCGATTTTGAAGATGTTTTTTTATCTAAGGATACTACAGAACAAACTGAAGCTTTTGATGAGACAGTGGAATCCCTTGATGAGGACTTAAAAGTTCTTGGGGAAGACTTGGAAAATGCAGACGCCTTGGCTGAGCTTGCAAGCTTTGGCCCAGATGATGCGACTGGCGAGATTTTAGAAGGCTTTGAGGAAAATGTAGAAGACCTTGATGAGACCTTCGAAGATTTAGATACACTGCCTGATATTGATGCGCTTTCTGAAATAGAATCGGATACTGAAGAAATTATAGATGTTGAAAATGAAGAAGATAGATCTGTTCTTGATATTTTAGGAGAATTTGAAAAGGAAAATTTGGCTAAAGAAACGCCTGAGGTGGAAGTCTTAGATGAGCTTGAAGACTTATCTGAAACTCCTGATGAACTTCCAGACCTCGATATACTTTCTACAACAGAAGAGACAGTTGAACCAGAAACAGCTGATGGAAGCGATGACCTTGAATCCCTTGCTATGGATTTATCAGGGGATTTTTTAGAGCCTGATACACCGGGGCAACTCGTACCAGATTATTCTGATTTTGATGTTACAACGGATACTGCTCAGGATATGGATGCGCCGATCGAGGATTTTGGGGACTTTGACATTGACAATTTACCTCCTCTTGATTCTGCCTCTTTATCCTCATTGAATGATTTTGAAACAACGGATGGTATTCTTTCTCAAGAAGAAGAGGTCTTAGATGATGATTTTCATATTCCAGGATTTTCAGATTTTCAACTAGACGGAGAAGGAAGGGAAGTAGAAAAAAAGACTTCAGGTATTATTCCCGGATTTTCTGAAGCAGAAAGCAGAACAAGTTTAAGTGAAGCAGAATATAAAACATTTAAAGAAAACTTACAGCACTATCCTTTAAATCTAAAAATAGCGATTCAAGAAGTTATCGTAAAAAATGAGTTCACTGATGATGCAATTTTTGGCTTGATAGAAAAAGTCTTACAAAAGAGTACTGCTCGCCAAGTTTCTTCATTTATGTCAAAGTATCTCGATATATATGTCGATGTTCCGAGAGATTTTGAAAAGCGATCCGTTGAACAATATGCTGCATATAAACAGTCTTTAGAATATCAACTAAAAAATCGCCTTGTACCAGCACTTATTATTGGTACTGCGGCAGCTCTTTTATTGGGAGCGGCTAGTTTTCTCATCCATAACTTTGTGTATAAGCCCATAAAAGCAGAGGGACTTTACAAAGAAGGCTACGCACTCTTAGAAGAAAACTTATATGTGCAGTCGGAAGAATTGTTTAATGAAGCGGTCTATTATAATCCAGTAAAAAAATGGTTTTTTACCTTTGCAGAAGGCTATCGTGAAAAAAAACAATATGAGCGAAGTCGCACAATGTATAATCGCATATTGGCTCGGTATAAAAATGATAAGAAAGCAGGTATGTCGCTTGCCGAAATGGAGCTCTATGATTTAGCAAACTATTCGCAAGCAGAAGAAGTTATAAAGCGAAAGGTTTTGGATTATCACGTAAACGATAAGGATGCGATGCTCTTACTCGGTGATGTATACCTAGAGTGGGCTACAGAAAA
Organism: Treponema sp.; assembly: GCA_012799545.1. Taxonomy (GTDB): domain Bacteria; phylum Spirochaetota; class Spirochaetia; order Treponematales; family Treponemataceae; genus JAAZLA01. Next base: position 16,511 of record JAAZLA010000031.1, on the reverse strand, counting down.
AGACCCGGCGCTCTTTCCTCAAGCTTACGATCAGTATATGGACCTCATAGACTTATGGGGTAGAAAGGATGCGTATTTACAACGTCTTTTACGGTATTTTATTCGTATCGATAACTTGCGAGAAGTGCTTCCTCTTAAAGCATATTTTCTCCCAAAGAAAAAAGCACTTGAATCTCAAGACCTCATAGAATTGAGTGGCTATCTTTTTGATAAGCTCTACGGAGATTTGCCCCCACGCGATGAGTTTTTACGCAGTGAAATAGAAGATGTACGTCTTTTATTGGAACGTGCTCTGGAAGCAGATCCATCTGTTCCCGAGGCACATTATAACTTTGCACGGTATTTTCTAGAAAGTAAAAACTTCAGTAATGCAAAAAGTTTTTTGAAATCTGCATTAGATTTATTTGAAATGGCAGATGAGCGTAAGGCAAAGCGTATCTTAAAACAAATTCATAGTTATAGCTTACTCGGCGAACTCTATGTTGAGGAGCAAGAATTTTTGCTTGCTGAAGAAAGTTATGCAAAGGGAATTCGCTTGTTTGAAAAAGAAAAAGAGATGAGCTTCTTGGAACCAAATAAGGATGTAGGAAAAATATATGCAAACCTTGCCGATATTGATTATTTTATTTCAGGGGATTTACAATACGCAAAGCAAAATTATGAAAATGCCATAGCGAATACCTATGATAACGCTTCTGTGCGCTATAAAATCGGCTTTATTCAGTACACAAATAAAAAATATGCCGAAGCTTTGGGTTCGTATATAAAGGCGAGTGATGAAAAACCTGAGGATTATCATCTTTTACTTGCCTTGGGAAATAGCTTGTTTTATCGCGGTGATATCTTTGCATCTCAAGCCTATTATGAGCGCTTACTTGAATTAGTCGATTTACAGCGGACTAGACTGGGCATTATGTTTCCGCAGGTGAGAGCCGACCATGCAGATTTGGTTACCATGTATCTTCATGCTTCAAACAATTTAGGAGTTGTGCTTTCAAAACGTGCAAAAAGTACCGGAGACTCAAACCTTAATGCCGATGCCATGCTTTATTTAACTGAATCCTTGCGTGCATGGGATGCCTTGACGCGAAATCAAGAGACAATGATACGACTTGAAGGAAGTAATCTTGCACAACAAAATATAAAATACCTCACAAATCCTTTGAGTGACTACGATGTATCTATTTATTCAGGAATTCCGAGAACCTTATACGGTGAGAAAAACATTGAACAAAGCTACCTTAAATAAAATGCAAGAGAAATTTCCGCATCATCAAACAAAGATGGATGGTGCTCTTGTCCAACAAAAGAAAACAGAGCTTATAAAAGAATTGTTTCGTAAAGCAATTCACATGCTTACTGTTTTTATTCCCTTTCTACTGCGCATTGCCTACTATCCCGTTATTTTACTTTTGACTCTTGTCTTAATTGTCTACGTGCTTTCAGAAATCTTACGACTTCATAAAAAAGAATTTCCTATTATATCTCATATAACGAGTGCTGCAGCAAGACAACGCGACGGGCATGGATTTGTTTTAGGACCGGTAATGCTTGCCCTCGGTGTTATTCTTACCGCTCTTATTTTTGATCCAGTTTCAGCACAGATAGGCATAACCGCCCTTGCCCTTGGAGATGGATTGGCAAGTCTTGTAGGAAAGCTTTGCGGAAAAATTTGTATCCCATTTACAAAGGGAAAAACACTTATGGGGAGTCTAAGCTGTTTTATTGCAATTTTTCTTTCGACACTCTGTATTACACGGAGTTTGGCACCGAGTCTTATCATCGCCTTCTCCGGAACCCTTATAGAACTCATTCCCATTAAAGATGTAGATAATATACTCATTCCCCTATCTTTGGCCTTATTGGCACATTTCATAATCTAAGTATTTTCGTTTATTTCCATAGATAATAGGCATGAAGCGTTTTCAAGAAAAAAGAATTTCCAACAGATAACAATAGAGCCCCCAGTATACAGAGGGCATAGGAATCTGCGCTACCCAAAATAATTGAACCGATTATGAGAAGCAGGTAGGAAAAAGCAAATAAAAAAATCTTTGTTTCATAGTGCTCTTTTCCACGAATGACAAGGGCAATAGCGGTAATACTTATGAGGCTGTATTTTAGAACTGAAAAAAGATGGGGAAAACCTATTTTATAGATAAACGATGCTTCGAGTATTTGTGTGTTTATAGGCATAAAAAAGCTAAGGATAACAGCAACGACGATGATTATGAGGGCATTTTTGTCTGCTTGCTGGAGCGGGTCTTCAAGTGAATAAAATGGAATAAACCAAAGAGAAAGCACTGAAAGTAATTGGCCAGAAAAAAAAGTGCGTGATAAAAGTATAAGAATAGAACGGTAGCCTTCGTAGAGATTAAAAAGTGGCACAAAGATGCGTAGGCTTTGTAAAAAAATACCTGTTAAAAAAAGTGTAAAATAGATAAGCTCTGCGGCCTGTGTTTTTTCAAAGTTACGTAAAAGGAAAAACCCAGTGAGCGGAAGATAGAGCAAGAGAATAAATAACGAAAGAATACTTGCAAAAAAAGAGCTTTGAAAAAAGGGCTGAGAAAAATGATTTTTTGCAATACTTATTTCAAAAAAATGAGCAGGCTCTTGGTTACGAAAAAAAAGCGCGACAAATAAAGCGAGTGAAAGGACAAAAAGGAGGGCGCTTGTATAGGAAAATATATGCAATAGACGATTTCTTGAACGCAGTGTCATGTAAATAGCATACTCCTAACTTGCATTTTAGTAAAGTGAAATATAAAAAGAGCCGATAAAAAGAGTAATAGCATTTTTGAGAGGTTCGAATGAATACAATACAGGATAAAATAGCAAAAAAATTTTTTCTAGCAAGTATCTGCATCTTGTGTACTGCTTTTTTTCTTTTTGCAGGTGATGTTGCTGAATTTAAAGATCTCGGTTTTTCAGAAGATGGAACAAAGTACAGCTTTGCACAATACGGCATAGAAGATAAAACCTTTCAAGCCTGGGCTGAAATATACGTTGTCGATATTCCATCAAATAATTTTGTAAAAAACGGTGTTTTTAGTACAAAAGCGAGTGTACAAACAGCGTCGAAAACAAGTATGACCGTTTTTCAAGAATTGTATGATAAAAATAAAGCTTTTATCGAGCGGTATGCAAAAAAGCGGGCCTCAATCGACAAAACTCTGTATATTCGGGCAAATGAATCAAAGGATGCTGGCGAAATAATACGATTTAAGGACTATGAAAAAATAACAAGCCAGGATGATGTGACTTATAGCTTGCAAAGAATAATACATAAAACGGGAAGTGGCGAAAAGACCGAATCTTCGTTTTATATTAACTTAGAAAAAATAGATGCAAATGGAGTTGTTATCGCAACACAGCTCATAGGGACACCGCAACTAAAAAGAAAAGGCGTTTTAGATTATACAATAGAACGTGTTTTTGTTGATGAAAGTGGAAAAAATCTTGTTATTATTGTAGAAAAAAAGATTTATGATCCACGCGGTAGCTCTATTCGTTATATGGTGGAAGCAGCCGAGCTTAAATAGCCCTTTTTGTTTCAATAGTGCGCAAGATTTGAAAGAGCATTTTTCCACCTTCTTCGAGAATGCGCAGATAAAAAAGGTCATCTACAAAGCGAATATTTTGCCATAAGGCTTCAAGATAGATAGCTTCAGCAGCTTTTTGAAAGGCTGTTTCATTTGGCTCTTGCGCTTGTACAAAAAAATAGCTTGCTTTGGCAAGACTAAAATCGCCTGTATCAAATGTCCTATATCCTAAAAACTTTTTTTCTCTTAAAAAATCCTCAGGCTTTGGCTCGAGGTTTTTTTTATCAACCGTAGTTTTATAGACATAGAGTTTTTCGCTTCTGTCGATTGTACTGTTTTTTTCTAAGTCCTCGGATATAGACTCATCCGCATCACAAAAATAATATAAATTTTCAAGTAAATGTAGTTTTCGCACAAGAAATGCCATAGCTTCCCCTCTTTTTGCTTTGTTTAGCTTTGTTTTTTACGAATCTCTTAAGGTTTTTATGGAAAATAAATAAAAATAATAAAAAACACAAAAAAGTCCTTCAAAGCGACAATAATAATAGTAGGATACGCTTTTTTTGCGTTGATATCAATATGAAAATCTGGAGGATGTATGAACAAATGGATTTCTTTTATGGTATTTTTTGCCTTACTTATTCTGTCGACACTGATACTTTTTGTGCCGTCTTGTAAATTGAGCCCCCAAGGTATTGTCTTTTTACATGGCGATTTTGCGTCACCTGTTTTATTGGAAACAAGGATACAAAGTACTCAAACAATTGATTTTGTTTTTTCAGAGGCTTTGTCAAAGTTTAGTGCTGAGTTAAAAGAAAAAAAAACAGGGGAGGTTTTAGATTCACGCTTTGTTATGAGAGAGGAAGATGGGCGTTTTATGGTGAGTCTGCAGCTCGAAGAGGGAACAAAAGCAGGTGAGGGCTATGAATTGCATGCACGCATTTTTGATGTAGCGGGTAATTCTTGTGATATTCTTTTTGAGTTTTCAGGTTTCAATGATAGAATTCCACAAGTGATTATAAATGAAATTCAAACGGAGTATTCGAAACCAAAGGCAGAGTTTATAGAATTGTACTGTCAAACAAGTGGAAATATCGGGGGAATGTATCTGTATAATGCAGGGGATGGTGAAGCGCTTGCATATACCTTCCCAGCCGTAGAAGTTTCAGCAGGTGAGTACATTGTCTTGCATTATCGCAGTTTGCCTGAGGAAGATATTGTCGATGAGCTTTTTGCCTTGGATGAGTCGGGTGGAACCTATTCTCACCCAGAGGCACGCGATTTTTGGGTAGCGGAAAACAAGGCACGACTTCCAAAAAGCGATGTTATCTTGCTCAAAAGCTCTTTTATGGGAGAAATTATCGATGCGGTGATGTATAGCGAAAGCGGGAAAACAGAATGGAAGACAGATGCGCTAAAAGCAGCGGCAAGAGCGGCAGTTGAAGTAGGCTTTTATACGAGCGATTTACCTGCAGATCTTCCTTGTAGTGATGGACTAACTGCAACGAGGACATTGAGCCGTCAAAGTGATGGAACATGGTTTGTAACAAAGACGAGTGGCGCAACGCCAGGTTATGAAAATTGTACTGTTCCATATTGATAGGTCTTTCTAGTCCCTGACTATATTAAAATCTTTGTTTTTGCTATAGTTAAACTATGGCAGAATTACTCGCTCCTGCAGGCAATATAGAAGCACTGAACGCAGCAATTGGCGAAGGTGCAGATGCAGTATACATGGGATTAAAGAGCTTTAACGCTCGCTTACGCACAACAAACTTTGCGTGGAACCAGTTTGAGGCCGCAGTCGAAGCGGTGCATAAACGTGGGAAAAAAATTTTTGTAACGGTGAACACCCTTGTCGAAGAAGGGGAACTTGAGCGGCTTTATCGTTTTTTAGAATATCTACAGCGAATCGGTCCTGATGGACTCATTGTCCAAGACATGGGTACAATTCGAATGATACAAGAGTTTTTTCCCGATTTGCGCATACATGCTTCGACGCAGTTAAACGCATCAAGTGCACATGCGGCAAATCTTCTTGCAAAGGAAGGTGTAAAGCGTGTTGTGCTTGCGCGCGAGCTGGGTTTTAGTGAAATACAAGCGATTCGACAAAAAACAAATATCGAACTGGAAGTATTTGTGCACGGTGCGCTTTGTGTAAGTGAGTCAGGACTCTGTATGTTTTCGAGCTTTTTGGGTGGAAAATCTGCAAACCGTGGTATGTGTACACAAGCGTGTAGACGTTTTTACGGGGCAGAAAAGCCTTCTGGACAAGAACAAGGCTATTATTTTTCTCCCTACGACTTACAACTCATCGATTATATCCCCGATTTGGTGCAAGCGGGTGTAGAGTCCTTTAAGATTGAAGGACGTATGAAAAGCGCTGAGTATGTCGGCACTGTTACTGCTGCCTATCGTTATGTTTTAGATCATTGGCAAGAGGATAAAAAAGCTGCGATTGAAACAGCGAAGCGTATTTTGGCAACAGACTTTGCGCGTAAAAAGACAAGCTATTGGTATGAATCTTCGAGTGCAGAAAATCTTCTTGATCCAAAGCAGGCGGGGGGAACAGGGATTTATCTCGGGAAAATCGAAAAAATCCGCTACCATGAAAAAACAAAACAGCCATACATTTTTTTACGTGGTGGCTCCTATGAACCAGAAATAGGTGATTCTATCCGTTTGCATAAAAAAGATGATTCAAATCGTGTCAGTCATAAGGTAAAAGAAATCCTTGAATACGCTGGTGATTTATTTATAGATGCTCCAAAGGGTTTTAGTAACGGCGATACTGTGTACTTGTTGCAAACAAAGTCTATGTCAAAGCGCCATCCCTTTGTTTTGCCAAAAGATTTGAGCAAATATCGAAGGCAACCTGGGGCAGGTACCTTGCCTCTTATGGAGTTAGAGCGTCTTCCTAAAAATAGCTTAGACTATTTTCCTCAAGGGCTCTATGTGCAGGTTTCCACAGTAGAAGATTTTCATGCAGTCTTACATCAAAATAATGTGCGCTATATCTTAGAGTTTAATTTTAAAACAAAAGAAGCGCTTATAGATAATATGGAATCGCTACCGGTTTCAAAAAAACAAGTTATTATATCCTTGGACCCTTTTTACCCACAAGATTTAGAAAAAAGTTTGCAGCAAGATATGGACGATTTAGTAGCGCTTGGCTATGAAAGCTTCATGGTAAATAACCTAGGACATTTTGCTTTATTTGACAGAAAAAAAACAAATCTCATTGCTGGTCCCTACTTGTATACGATGAATCGTTGGGCAGCTTCTTTTCTCGAAAATCAAAATATTGAAGCCTTTGTTTCATCCTATGAAAACTCGAGAAAAAATCTTGAGGCTAGTTTTGAACAAGTGCATCGGAAAAAAATATTACTTCCACTTTTTGCTTATCCTGCACTATTTCGTATGCGTTTTACTCTACCAGAATCCTATGACTTTAATTATTTTACTGACAAGGAAGGCGAAATGTTTAAATCGCTTTCAACGCCAGATGGCTCCTTTGTGCTTCCCGAAAAACCTTTTTCTATTTTAGATAAATATAGCCAAATGCAGTCCGCAGGTTTTAGTCGTTTTTTAATTGACCTTTCAAAAACAAAGGTAGCAAAGGGAACTTATAAGCAACTTTTACGATCGATGTATACGGCTGAACCCTTAGAGGATATTAGCAGATTTAATTGGGCTGAAGGTTTTTATGATCCAGAAAAGATAGCACAGTATAAAAAAGCCAATCTTAATCGCGAAACTTTTTCTAAGTCGAGACCTAGAAGACCGAAAGGCTCTTAAGATTGGCAAGGAGATTTTATTTATGAAAGAAATAAAAAACTAAAATGCGGGAATTGCTTCTTCTTTACCCTCCTTTTCTGGATTTTCTGAAAGGTTTAGCTCATTTTCATCAAGCCCCTTTTCTTTTTTTGCAAAAACAGGCTTAAATTCGACATGCTCGGCAACAACGGATACTTTGGAATAATTTTTTCCGTCACTGCCAACCCAGCGATTTTGCTTGAGTCTTCCTACAACGCGAACCCCCCGTCCCTTGCTCCCGTTTTGCGTGCAAGACTGCGCTAAATTTCCCCAGGTTTCTACATCGAAATATGAAACTTCTTTTTCTAAACTTCCTTCGCTTGACTTATACGCACGGTTTGATGCAATGGAAAAAGTACAAAGCGAATTGCCTTTTGCGGTTTCCTTGTACAAAGGATCTCGCACGATATTACCTTCGATTACCAGTGAATTAATTAAATTCATACACTTCTTTTGTCTTCCAACTGCGCTTATCTAGAAGTTGGAAGCCTTTACTCCTATACAATAATTTTTACTTTTACGCAGAGGTAAAAGAATATAAACCCGCACTGACTTGCAACGTAAGCAGATAGGGTTCATTCGGCCGTATCTTATTAGTGGCGGTTTACTTGAGTTTTTATTAAAAAATAAAAAAAATAAATAAAAAAAATAAAAGTCGAGGTTTTTTATATCGAAATGCGTAGGTTTTTAGTTTTTTTTAACGATTTGTAGAATATAAAGCTGAATATAGGTTTCAAGCTCTTTTTTATTTTGTATTTTTTGTAAGGCGGGAGTATTTACAAGGGTTTTTGCAAGATTTTCGACACGATCTTTGGTAAAACTATGTGATTTAAGGCTTCGAAGTACCTTTCTAAAATAATCGCGAATAAGAGCATTTACGTCTTCCGTTAGATCTTCTCTTGCCTGCGTATTTAAAATCCTATTCCATTCATTTAATGCGCGCGAGAGTTCTTTTTCAAGCGTTGAATCAGCAGGTACTAATTTTTTTTCAATTTCAAGCGCATTTTTTTTCAGCTCTTCTTTGCGACTTGGTTCTTTATCTTGTTTTTCGTCTTCAGGTTTTTGAATTTCTTTCGGCTGTTTTGTTTTTTTGGGACTTGGTTTTTTGAGAAAGAGTCCAATTAACCAAGAGAAAAAGGGGATAGAATGCCAAAATGGAAGCATTATTTTTGCATCAGTATGTAGCTCATGTCTGTTGAGCATTAAAAGCTCGCTATAGGAAATGCGTTTTCCGTTTACAAAGAGATTTATTTTATCGCTTACAGGATTTTGTGTAGAGCGTGTTTCATAATGTACGAGAGGTAAAAAGTTTGCCGTTAATAGTGCGTATAAAACGGGCGACGTGTTTTTTACAATTTGTTCAAGTAGTTCTTCAAAGGCTTTTTGGTCTTTAATCGCCGGTACTGCTTCGTAGGCTTTGAGTTTTTTAAACCAGTCTTTTACGATTGCCTGTGCAATATGTTCACGAGATTCACTCGCAAGTCGAACGATGAGTGGAATTACGCGTGTTTTTAGGATAAAAAACCGCTGTTCTGTTTCAAGTTTAAATACAAGGAGCTTGGGTAAGTCCTTGTTTTCTAAAGAAGTGCTTGCTTCATGTAGCCATTCGTTTAAGTCTTGTTCACTGTATTGGCCAAGAAGAGGAACGCCACGAGAGTCCACAAATCGTGCTATGGAGTCGTTATTAAAAAAATATGGTGGTTTTCCTAAGATAAGTTCAAGGTTTTTAAGAGCGGTAAGCCTTTGTTGGTCTTGCTGAAATTTAGTTTTGAAATAGGTGATAGCTGTCTCAGTTATTTGAATTGCTTGTAAAATAGAAACGTGTTCGACAGTGAGATCTTTTATCTTTTCATAGTCTTGGCGAATAAAAAAACAAAGTTGATTCCATAAATAAAACGCATCGGATGAAGTTTTTAGAGAATCAAGGGTTTCACTTGGTCGGGTGATAATTTGTGAAAAAAAGTTTTTTACGCTTAACTCTTTTCCAGGGTTTGAGCTACGTAATTTTTTTAAAAAATAATCATGATACTCATCTTTTCGAAGCATAAAGCGTATTTTGTTTATAGAAATATCTACGAGGTTGTTTAAAGGGAGAGAGGAAGGATAGAGAAGCATTGGAAGTTCTCTCGTAAAAATGAGGGCATAGAGATTATTTGTGTCAGAAAGTTCATTATTAAAAGATTTATAGATTAAATCTGTTACCGTTTGTTTTTCGTAGACCTCATCGGGTACTTGACGGGGAAGGTCCTGCACCACAGGATATGGTATAGAAAGATTATTTTCTATTTCTCGGTAGCGTTTGTAATAAAAATCTATGAGAAAGGCTGTTACAACGATAGCTTTTTTGTCTGTGTCAGGATTTATTATAAAAACTTTTTTTTGCTCTATGAGTTTTAGTAAATCTTTGTTTAAGGATTCAGCAGTGCTTGTAATATAGGGAAGTAGGTTTGGTTGCGATTCTATGTGATGTTGTGCATAGCGTTTTAGATAATCATAAAATTCATTATATTGAATAACTGATGTATTTTGTTTTGAGGAAAAAAGTGATAAAATTTCATATAATTTTGTTTCACCAGCCATTCTTTTATTCTATCACTAATGGGCAAAATTCTCAAGGCTTAGAGATAAAATATAAAAAGCAATAGTAAAAAAAATGAAAACAGGCTAGTATTAGTTAGCGAGAGCAACTGCAATAATGCTTTCGTTTAAATAAAAAAGAGGTTATGATGATATCTAAACGTGTTTTATCGCTCAATCCCTATGTCCCCGGAGAACAACCAAAGGATAGGCCCTATATAAAAATTAATGCAAATGAAAATCCCTATCCACCGTCAAAGAAGGTTTTTGCTGCTATAAAAAAATATTTGAAAAAAAATAAGAAAAGTCTGGCAAGGTATCCAGACCCAGAATCTCATGCTTTGAAAGAAGCAATTGCAAAAATGCTAAATGAAACGAGGGGGTTTTTATCTGCTACAGAAATGAGTCCTCAGTTGGAAATAAAGCCTGAAATGATTTTTTGTGGAAATGGTTCTGATGAGGTTTTATCTTTTGTCTACTATGCTTTTTTTGATTCAGAGCATCCCCTCATTGTTCCAGAATATACCTATAGTTTTTATCCCGTTTATGCGAGTTATTATGATATTGAACTAAAAAAAATTCCACTGAAGGAAGACTTTCATCTCGATACAAAAAAGATGCTCGAGTTTGCACAAAACAATGCTGTTTCTGGTATGATTTTTGCAAACCCAAATGCACCGACTTCTTTGGCGCTTAGTACTGATGAAATCCGCTCTATGCTTTTGGTCTATCCAAAGGAAAAAGTCTTTGTTGTAGATGAGGCCTATGTTGATTTTTCCGATGAAACAGCTTTGAGTTTGCTTTCCGAATTTCAGAATCTTGTTATTATTCGCACCTTTTCAAAATCATTTTCTTTTGCAGGTATGCGTTTAGGTTATGCGGTTGCAAATCCAAATCTTATAGAAGCGCTTACACGGGTGAAAAATTCTTTTAATCACTTTCCTGTAGATTGTATAACGCAGGAAGCAGGAATTGCGAGTTGTGAAAATGTGGGCTATTATAAAGAAACTGCTATGCGCATAAAAAATACGCGTCAGTTCTGTGTAGAAAAAATGCGAGAGCTTGGGTGGTTTTGTTTTTCTTCAAAGACAAATTTTATATTGGCAAAGAAAGAGGGCTATGCAGGAAAAGACTTGTATGAGAAAATAAAAAGCAAAGGTTTTCTTGTGCGCCATTTTGCAAGTCCCTTGGTGCAAGACTATGTGCGCATTACAGTTGGTTCAGAAAAAGAAATGGCTGTTTTTTTGGAACTTATAAAAGACTTTTAGTAAATTGATCTTTTACTGCAGCTTCTCGTTGTATTGCGAAGTTGTTAAAAAAAGGCAATTATGAAAATTTTGATTTTCTCATTGCTTTTTGTGAGGAGGAAAAAATGCGTTTTTTAGTTATTTCGGACATTCACGGAGATTTGGCATATCTGTCAAAGCTTGAAGAAGAATTTGTGCAAGCTGATGCGGTCATATGTGCCGGAGATTTTGCTGAGGTTTTCAAAGAAGAAACTGGTTTACCTGTGCTAGAAAAGCTGGTAAAAAAACACGAGACGATTTTTTCTGTCTTGGGGAATTGTGACCCACCTTCTTTTTTAGAAAAACTAGAATCCTATGATGTCTCGGTGCAAGGCTTGGTCGCCTCCTTTGAGGGGCTTACTTTTATAGGCGCCGGGGGAGCAACACGTTTTACAGGGCAAACACCAAATGAAATCTCTGAGGAAGAAATACTCGGAGATATTGCTCTCGTACAAAATGGAGAAGATGCTCCTTGGGATAATCTCGTTATGATCATTCACAACCCTCCTCATGATACAAAGCTCGATAAGGTTTCCATGGGCCTTCATGTTGGTTCAAAGAAAATCCGAGAAGCAGTTGAAGAGATAAAACCCTTAGTTCTTATAAGCGGGCATATTCATGAATCTTTCGCTATCGATAGCTTGGGAGAAACGCTTTTAATAAATCCTGGTTCTCTTGCCGAAGGTCGCTATGCTATTTTAGAAATAGAGAAAAAAAACGGCGTCTTTGAAGCAAGGGCTGAGTTAAAAGAAATAATTGTCCCCTAAAGATTTTAATACAGTGGCTTGAGACTGCGGCAAATACGAAAACCCATGTAATTGAATGCGATGTCTGGATCAAAAGCATAGCGGTCGCCTGCATAAATAAATGATGCATACGGACTCCAACTGCCACCACGACTCACTCGTTCATAACCGAATTCTGGTCCAGTGTAACGATCTCTTATATCAAAAGGTTGAGAATAATCCGCAAACCAGTCCCAGCAGTATTCTAAAACATTTCCGCTCATATCGAAGAGACCTGCGCCATTTGCTCGCCCGCTTCCTACTTCTGCATTTTTTGAAAAGAGCGTTCCTGCGGTACCAACTTTTTCTGTCTTTGTTGTATTGGCACTTGTCCACGCGATATCTGTCTCTAGAACAGAATCGTCGCTCTGTCCCTTAGCATTTACTGAGCCAGAGGGAAGGTTGCCTTTTTGGAATCCTGTTTTTGTTTTTCGAGCAGCCCACTCCCATTCAGCTTCTGTTGGAAGTCTATAGCCATCCGCTGTCCAGTCGCAGACGACAAGGTCTATTTTTGCGCTATCAGCAGAGTTTCGTAAAACCTCTCCGTCAAAGGTATAGCAAGGTGTATAGCCACGTAATTCGCTCAGGGCATTGCACCATACAATGGCATCTCGCCAGCTTATTGTTGTGACAGGTTCAAACCTACCCTCTTCTGTTGGCTCCTTTCCTCGTTTTCCTTCAGAGCCTTCTTGACCAGGATTTTGAAAAAGATAGCCTCTTTCAAGTGCTTGTTGATATACCTCGTACCAGAGTGCGTAGGTGGTTTCGTAGGCATTTATTTCGAAGGGGGAGAGAATGAGTTTTACTACACTCGATTGCACACTTTCTCCCAAAACAAAGGGAGACTCCAAGCTTTCTATTTCAGATTTACTTGCAAAACTATACATTTTAAGGTGCTCAGGAAGTTGAGATAGACTTTGTTTTTCTTCGCTTTTATGCAACCAACGCCATTCATTTACAGCGCTTTGAGAAAAAAGAGCTGCGGCGATACAAATAAAAAATATGCTATAGAGGTGTTTTCTCTTCATAAAAAGAGTATACATCGAATTTTATATTAGGTGAAGTCCTTAAAAATAATTAAATCCTCTGTCAAATACTAAAAAATCTTGAATATTTTATTATTTTTAATTTTTTTTTAAAAAAAATAAAAAAAACTCCTTAGAAAAACCAATAACAAGATAGGAAAAAATAAAAAGGAGTTAAAACTACGATGGTAAAAAAAGCGATACCCTTTCTATGCTGCTTTTTCGTGTTTATATCAATGCTTTCTTCGAAAAGCTATGAGTTTATCGATCAAAACATAGACGAGGTGCTATTTGTGCTTTCTTTAGAAGAAGGCAAAACAATTATAGGAGACGATACAGTAGGCGGAAAAGCGACCTTTAGGGCAGTTGGAGAAAATTTTTCCAGCGTCTTTGATTTGTTTTTAGCACAGCAGCGCTTTTATGTTGAAAAAAAAGATGATCTTTGGCTTGTTTCAAAGATGCGGGTTTTATGCGACGACGAAAATGTTCTGCAAGTTGATGCCTTTGACATACAACCACAGCGCTTATTTGAGCAGATAAGCAGCGTGTCGGGTGTACCTATTTTATTTGACATTATACCCACACAAGAAATTTCCGTGCATGTGTCAAATCTTTCTGTAAAAGATTGCCTTGTGCTTATTTTGGCAAGCTTGGGAAATTATACTGTTACAGAAGAGAAAAATATGCTTCGTATACAACGCGAAGAACGGCAGATGATCGAAAACAAAAACTATGGATATTGCCGAATTGAAAAAAGTGCAAAGAGAGAAAATGCCGAGCCTAGTGCAGAAAACCGTTTTATCGAAGGCGATTATTTTTCTGTGGAGATTTCCCAAGCGATTGGAAAAAATGTTTTAGAGGAACTTTGTGAGCGTGCGGAAAAAGAAGTCGTCTTTCTCGCTCCCTGTGATGCCTTGATAGAAACGATACAGCTAAAAGATAAAAGCTTTCAAGAACTTCTCGATTTATTTTGTATGCAATTATATGTAAGTGCAATCGAAAAAGATGGAGTACTCTATTTTGTAGAGGGACAAGATACATTATTCAATAGCAAAAACTTTGGCAAAACGTGGGATATGTACAAGCTTGATTATCTTAAGAGTCAAGAGTTTAGCTCCTTTTTGCAAAATCGATTTGAAAATCTTCGCATGTATACTATTTCTTCTTCGCTTCTTTTTGTTCTTGCAAATGATAAAATACATAAAGAAATTCAATCATTGATTCAGATAGTGGATATCCAAAAACAGCCCTTTATTGTTTCTTTGCAGTTTATCAAAGCAGAAGAATTTTTCGCGCATTTACCGCCAGGATATACAGCTGATGAATTTTATAGAATGGGACATGATGGGGAACTCTTTTATCTAGGTACAGAAAAAAAATACGAGTCCTTATTGGGGCTTGTGGAAAAAATAGATTTGCCGGCGAAACAAATTCTCTACGATTTGTTGGTTCTTCAAGTGCAAGATTCAAGTAGTTTTTCTTGGGAGCCATCTTTGTCCGCAAAAACAATTTCGGCTGTCGAGCGTCCCTTTGTAAGTGTTGATTTAGGTTCGGTTTTAGATTTGCAGTTCAATGTCTTATCTGCCTTTGGTATAAATTTTGCAGTTAACTTACAAACAGCTATAAATGAGAGCAAGGCAAAAATATTTGCTGATACGAGTTTACATGGCTTATCGGGAACTCCCATTCATTTCCAAAATACAAATACCTATAGATATAAAGATATTGCTATAAATCCAGAAACGGGAAAGCCAATGTACACGGGAATTACAAGGGAAATTGTTTCAGGTTTATTTCTAGAAGTTGAAGGTTGGGTTTCAGGAAGCGGGATGATTACAACAAAGGTAAAGGCGACTATTTCTAAACGTGGTGCAGATGTTTCTTTGTCGGCTGGAAATCCTCCACCGACATATGAAAAAATAATTACAACAGAGGTTCGATCTAAAAGCGGAGAGACAGTTATTTTAAGTGGGCTTATACAAGACGATTCTGTTTTAATTGAACAGCGCATTCCCCTTGTATCAAAAATTCCCATTATAGGAAAATTATTTAGCTCTCTAATAAATACGCGTGAAAAAACAGAAATGCTTATTTATCTTATACCCAAGTTAGTAAATGATGATGAAGAAAATAAACTAGAAATTCGAGATAAATATCAAGAACGGATGGACGACATTACAAAAAACATATTTCATTTTTTAAAGGAGGAATGTGGATATGAGTTTTAATTTATCTTCAAAGTTTTGCGCCTATAATAAAGTGGTGCAACTGGAAAATTCTGAAATGCAATGTGTGATTGGTCTCAGTCAAGAAAATGATGAGATAAAAAATATTATTGCAAAAAACTTTAATCAAAAAAGAAGGTCAGAAAGACAAAGGCTTTTGTTTAGAAAAATTTCTACTGAAGAGTGTTTGCGAAAATTATCGAAAGAGTTTTCAAATGCATTGTTTCTTAAAAAAGTTGAGGAAAAGGAAAAAGAGAAAAGTCATTTCGATGATGTCCCTATAAAAAATATTTTGAATTCGATGATTATTGAATGCCTTGAAAATAAAGGAAGTGATATTCATTTGCAGAGATGGGATAATTTTTATGAACTGCGCTTTCGCATTAACGGTACGATGAAAACGCAATCGAAAATAAATGCTGAAATCGGCGATGCGCTTATGCAACGTGTGAAAGTTTTATCAAAGTTGGATTTAGCTGAAAAGAGAAAATGCCAGGATGGTCGTTTTGACTTTCTAAAAGGCGATTATGAAGCTGAGTTACGTGTCTCCGTTATCCCTTGCTTTTACGGTGAGTCATTAGTTTTACGAATATTGGATCGGAAAAAAAATATAGAAAATTTTTCTAGTCTTGGTTTTAATGAAGAGCAAGAAAAAATGCTCGATGAAATTGTGAAAAGCACAAGTGGTTTGGTGCTTATTTGCGGACCGACTGGTTCGGGTAAAACGACAAGCATGAGTAGCATACTCGGTGAGATTCAAAAGCTAAACAAAAAAATAATTAGCTTAGAAGATCCAGTCGAATACATTATCCCAAATGTTACACAGGTGCAGATCAATAAAAATCTCGGTCTAGATTTTCCCACATTACTTCGAAGTGTTATTCGACAAGACCCTGACATTGTTGCAATTGGTGAAATAAGAGATAGTGCAACAGCAAAAATTGCAGTACAAACAGCGCTTACTGGGCATTTAGTTTTGGCTACTCTTCATACTGATTCAGCTCGAGATAGTTTTTTCCGTTTAACGGATATGGGCGTTCCTGCGTATTTACTTTCAAGTGTTTTGAAATGGGTTATTTGCCAAGAACTCGTCGTCCTGCCAAACTCAAGAAAGCTCAATGCTTCCATAACATATTGTGATTCAGATTTTCTTTCAGAATTGAAAGAGGAGTGCAGATATGGCAGCTAATTTGTTTTACATGTTTTGCTCGAACCTTTTAGGTTTTTTGCAGGGAAAATTCTCCTTGCAAGAATC
>JAAZLA010000182.1 GCA_012799545.1 Treponema sp. | reverse complement strand
TTCACGACCCTGCAATTACGGTGCGCTTTAAAGTAAATGGAGCGACAAAAGAGCAACTGCGTTTTGATAAAGACTTAGTAAACGGAAACACCTATTTACTGGCATGGACAACAACTCCTTGGACACTTCCCTCCAACCTTGGGCTTACTATGGGGCCTGAGATTGACTATGTAAAAGTACAAGATGGGGATGATTTTTATATCTTGGCGAAAGAACGTCTATCTGCGTACTACAAAAGCGAAGAAGAATACCGCATTGTATGGGAAAAGAAGGGGACTGAACTCCTAGACTTGCAATACGAACCGCTTTTTTCATATTTTGCTTCACTAAAAACAAACGAAGATGGCTCAATGGGAGCATTTCGTGTGTTTAACGGCGACTTTGTGACTACCGGTGATGGTACCGGCATTGTACATACCGCACCTGGCTTTGGTGAAGATGACAATAAAATTTTCAAAGGAACAGGTGTTCCCGTTGTTTGCCCCATAGATACTGAATGTAAATTTACTGAAGAAGTTTCAGATTATACTGGTCGCTTTGTAAAAGACAGCGACAAGGATATAATCGAACAATTGCGCTTAGAAGGCAAACTCGTAAAGCGAGATCAAATCTTGCACTCCTATCCGCATTGCTGGCGTTGTTCAAGTCCCCTTATTTACCGAGCTGTTGGTTCATGGTTTGTTGGAGTTGAAACTTTCAAAGACTCCCTCCTCAAGGCAAATGCGCAAATTAAGTGGCAACCAGAACATATAAAAGCCGGGCGATTTGGGAAATGGCTCGAAGGAGCAAGAGACTGGGCAATTAGCCGAAACCGTTATTGGGGAAATCCCATTCCTGTATGGAAATGTGAGTCCTGCGATAATCAAATCTGCGTAGGAAGTCGTGATGAGCTAAAAGAGCTCTCCGGCATCTATCCCGAAGACTTACACAAGCATTTTGTCGATGAGATAGATATTCCTTGTTCTTGTGGCGCCCAAATGCATCGTATTCCAGAAGTTTTAGACTGCTGGTTTGAGTCAGGTGCAATGCCCTATGCGCAAAATCATTATCCATTTAAAAACAAAGAATATTTTGACAGCCATTTTCCCGCAGACTTTATTTCAGAAGGCCTCGACCAAACACGCGGTTGGTTTTATACCCTCACTGTTTTGGCTGCTGCTCTCTTTGATAAACCCGCTTTTAAAAATTGCATTGTAAACGGACTTGTTCTTGCCTCCGATGGAAAAAAAATGTCAAAAAGTTTACGAAATTATACAGACCCAGCGGAGGCTGTCGACCAGTTTGGTGCAGATGCAATACGCCTTTTTTTAATGCACTCAGCTGTAGTAAAGGCAGATGACCTCAAATACAGCGATGATGGTGTAAAAGATGTTTTAAAAAGCGTTTTAATTCCCTTGTGGAATAGCTATAGTTTTTTTGTAACCTATGCAAATATCGATGGCATTCAAGCAGAGGCTGATTTTACGCATCTTCCTTCAAACCCACTCGACCGCTGGCTTTTATCTATTACACAAAAACTCATTTACGATGTTACTCATGCAATGGAAGACTACGACCTTTCAAAGGCAATCGACCCCATTGTTTTATTTATCGACCAGTTAAATAATTGGTATATTCGCAGAAGTCGCAGACGATTTTGGAAAAGCGAAAACGATATGGATAAAACCGAAGCATACAATAGCTTGTATTATGCGCTTAAAACCTTTGCCTTAGTAAGTGCGCCTTTTATCCCCTTTGTTACAGAAACAATGTACTTAAACTTGCGCACGCAAAATGAACCTGAATCACTGCACTTAAATGACTATCCCATCTACAATGAAAAGATGCGGGATTTAGACCTTGAGTTTAAAATGGATACAGTGCAAAAAGCAGTTTCAATGGGACGTTCATTACGCTATCAATTTAACTTAAAAATCCGTCAACCGCTAAAGAGTCTTGAGTTTGTTACGAAAAACCC
>JAAZLA010000181.1 GCA_012799545.1 Treponema sp. | reverse complement strand
GACCCAGTAACTGGCTTGTCAAACTATGGATATAGAGATTACTCACCAAAGACAGCACGCTTCACGACAGTGGACCCTATACGCGACGGACATAACTGGTACGCATATTGCTCGAACGATCCGATTAACTTTGTGGACTTGTGGGGGTTGAGTGCGGGGGATGTGAAGTTAGCTTTTGATATATTTGATAAAAATGAAATAAATCAAATGGTAAAAAACTTAACTGAAATACAGCAACTTACTCTTGATGCGAAAATGTATCAACCAGGAGCAGGTGGAAATTATAATTTACCAGAAGACTGGAAAACGTGGTGTAATCAGGCAACGTATGATGTTGCTGAATCTACTGGTTTTAATGCATCAGTGATGTATAATAGTGAAGGAAGGTATAATACGGGGGCAGCTGATGCAACTAATAATTTGGCGAAAGCTGCGAAAGATGAAAAATCGAATATTCTTCAAGTTTCACCTAGTATAGCTCAAAACTTAGCTAATGAAGGTATTACTGTAATAGGTGCATTGACTGGTTCAAATCATCTAGCAACAGTTGCTCCTTCTAGTGAAAAATATGATCCATCTACTGGCCCGAAAATTTCTAATGTAGGAGCAGAGGTTGGGATAATGACGACAGCTGATGGTTTTGGTACAAAAGCTTGGGAAAATGGAAAGGTTGTTTTTTATGTCGATATAAAACAAAAAGCAAGTTATAATGCAAGCTTTGCAAAGGATATGACAGCAGAATGAAAAAGAGAATTATTTTATTTGTTTTAAGTATTGTTTTTATAAGCATAGGATTTGCAGAAAGTAATTTGCATACATTATTTTCTGAATTTGGTCTTGCAAAAAAATTAAAGATGCGAGAAGTTATTTCAGGAAACTTTACTGATTCCGGTGAAAAAGAATATATTGTGATGTATGATTTTTTTTCTAAGAATGATGCTGTTGTAGCAAAAGCAGTAAATTATGTTTTTTGTTTTATTGTACGTAATGGAAAAATAATAAAAAACTATGAAATAAAAGATTACCAATCTCTTTATTTTAACACCAAAACGGGAGTACGAAATTTAGACTCAATGAATTTTGATTCATTAGGTACAGAATTTGAATTTGGTTGGTATGGCGACTTTAATGAAAACGGAAGAGATGAGTTGTGTTTGTTTCAGTTAGTGCAAGAAGGTTTTTTTCCAATAATTTTTGAATTTTATGAAGGAGAGTTTATTACAACTTTGGAGTATAGGGCGCCATTGGCAAAAATAATGGAAGTCGATTATAAAAACAAAAAAATAGTTTTATATGATTCCAAAGAAAAACTACGTTTAGTTTTTAAATGGGATTTAACGACAAATTTATATCATCTTGTTGAGTAGGAAGATTCAAGTTTTCTACTCCTATACTGGAAGCAATAGGATAGATTAGTGCAAAAAATAAAAACTCAAAATTATTTAACGCGGTGCAAGGAGAAGTGGGGTTGTAGGGGAGAGGAAACTACGCATCAAGAAAGTTGGTTGCTCTCCCCTAATATTACAAGTGGAGGAGAGAGCGCCTCGAGATATCGGTATATTGGGGAGGAAGCTGGTTCTCAAGGGCAGAATTCCGGTCAAGCAAATTCTAGTGGCGGCAGTCCCGGCAATG
>JAAZLA010000030.1 GCA_012799545.1 Treponema sp. | reverse complement strand
TGCTTGGCTAAAGCGAGCATTTAATCACCGGTAAGCTTCTCAAAAAAATGGAGCCAACAAATATGGAAAAAACAAACGAACAAATTGCAATGAAGGTTTCCCGTATCAGTATCATTGGAAATATAATTTTATCAGGATTTAAGCTATTTGCAGGAATATTTGCCCAGTCTGCTGCAATGATTTCAGATGCTGTTCATTCTATGTCTGATGTGTTTAGCACAATCATTGTAATGATAGGCATCAAGTTGGCAAATAAAAAATCAGATAAAGAGCACCCCTATGGGCATGAACGATTTGAATGTGTAGCAGCTATTGTTTTGGCTGCAGTTTTGTTTGCAACGGGAGCCGGTATCGGTTGGTCGGGAATAAAGAAGGCGATTGCCGGTAACTATGGAGATTTAGCAATACCCGGTATACTGGCACTTGTGGCGGCAATTGTCTCCATCATTGTTAAAGAGGCCATGTATTGGTATACACGTGGTGCTGCAAAAAGGATTAATTCCAGTGCTCTCATGGCAGATGCCTGGCATCATCGCTCGGATGCATTTTCTTCTGTTGGTAGCTTTGCTGGTATTTTTGGAGCACGACTTGGTTTTCCCATTCTTGACCCACTCGCATGTATTATCATTTGTTTGTTTATCTTAAAAGCAGCCATTGATATTTTCCGGGATGCAGTAGGCAAAATGACTGATAGAGCTTGTGATGATGAGACAATTGCAAAAATGCGGGATTTAATTCTCTCACAAAAATCGGTTGCGGGTATTGATGGTTTGAAAACCCGCTTGTTTGGGGACAAGATTTATATGGATGTGGAGATTCGGGTAGATGCTTTAGTAAGGCTAGAAGAGGCACATCTTGTTGCCCAAGCTGTCCACGATGTGATTGAGGAACAGTTTCCCAAGGTTAAGCACTGCATGGTGCATGTAAACCCTGTTGTTGTCGCTATCAATTAAAATAGTAGAAAGCGAAAAATGGAAAATAAGTAACCGAAGAATAAGAGTACTATGTCGTGAAGACAGAAAAAAAGCTATTGACACAAGATACTTAGTTAGATAAACTAAGTATTAAGAGGTCAAATCATGAAACTTAACAAAACTTTTAGGACAATAAGTCAGATTCTTTTTTTAGCTATTTTCGTTTTTTTATTAATTATTGGCAAAAACATGCTTTGGATGGCTCTTTTCGCTATCGGAGTTTTAGTCTCAATCTTTTTTGGGCGTTTTTACTGTGGATGGGTTTGTCAAATGGGAACCCTTTTAAGGGGAATGAGTTATATAAAGAAAAAACTTCGAATTCCCCAAATTAAAACGCCAGGTTTTTTTAAACAAAAATGGCTTCGCTTTGTCTTTTTTGCACTTTTTCTCGGATTCATAATTCTAATGCAAAAAAACGGGCTGCAACTGTTTGCTGTTTTAATAATTACGGGACTATCCATAGTAGTTAGCCTTTTTTTCCATGAAAGCCTTTGGCACAATGTTTTTTGTCCTTACGGCAGCCTTCTTTCTTTAACGTCAAGATTCGCCTTTTTGAAAGTTAAAATCAATGAAGAAAAATGTATTTCTTGCGGAAAATGCGAGCGCGTTTGCCCTTCAGAAACTATTTTAATCAAAGAAAATAAAAAAAGACAGATAGATACTATTGATTGCTTAATTTGTGGCAAATGTATGGAAGCTTGCCCCATTAAAGTGATAGACTACAAGAAATGACAATCCTAGAAAAATTCTCCAGACTTCTTCTAGAAATCAAGCAGATAGAAAGGGAAGACTCTCCTGCAAAAACGCAGGGACTTTCCCCAACCCATATTCGCATATTGGGATTTTTGCATGATGATGAAGAAGCTGGAACAACAAGAAAATCCGCAATAACCGCACTTGCCACAGCAATGGGCATTTCTTCACCTTCAGTTAGTGTTGCTGTTTCTCAACTTGAAGAAAAACAATTGATTGAAAAAAGAAAAAACACAAACGGTGACTCAAGAATTGTTCTTCTCATTACAAGCAATAAAGGGAAAAAGCTATACCGTGAAATTTTGAAATTTCGTGAAAATCGAGCCAAAGAAATTTTAAAAGTGCTAGATGAAAATGAACAGGAAACATTGCTTAAATTACTTGAAAAAATTTTGACGCCCATGTCAGACGTAAAATCAGAGTAATAAGTTTGCACAAGTATAAATCAAGTAGTATAGAAAGCGATTTCGCAAGGTGGTTTCGTATACTTATGATAGTATCAAATGATACCATCGTCAAGTTTGTTTTCTCCGTCCCTCTCCCTACTTTTTCTTTCTATAATAGGGTCGTAAGACAGAAACAAGGTCTTCGCGACCGAGTATTTTGAGAGCTTCGCGAACTAGGGCTGTGTTTTCTTTTTTATTGAATTGCAGCAAGGCGCGTTGTAGTTTTCTCTCCTTTACTGTATTCGGAATATAAATCTCTTCCATCGTCCGTGGGTCAATGCCTGTCGCGTACATGCAGGTGGACAGTGATCCAGGTGTCGGATAAAAATCCTGGACTTGATCTGGAACAAAGCCTTCTTTTGCCAAATACAGGGCAAGTTCTAGGGCATCTTCAAGGCGGCTTCCAGGATGTGCGGATATAAAATAGGGGATAATATATTGCTTCTTATCCAGTTTTTTATTCATTTTAGTAAATCGCTTTTTAAATTCCTCGTATACTTCAGGAGCAGGTTTTGACATGGCTTCTAAGACATGGGGGCTTACATGTTCGGGAGCAAGTTTTAGCTGCCCTGAGAGATGGTGTTCACAAAGTTCCTGTAAAAAGGTCTCATCTTTTTCCAAAAGAAGATAATCAAAGCGAATACCAGAGCGAATAAAGACTTTTTTTACCTTTGGCAAGGAGCGTATTGCCTTTAGGACGGCGAGATATTCTGTATGCGATGGATTTATTTCGCTACAAGGGCTTGGCCAAAGGCATTCTTTTCCAAGACAAGCTCCCTTCCCCGCCTCTTGTTTTTCACAAGCCTTGTGATAAAAATTTGCTGTCGGTCCCCCAAGGTCGTGGATATA
>JAAZLA010000180.1 GCA_012799545.1 Treponema sp. | reverse complement strand
CTCACCACACCTGCGAGCATTTTACTTTCTACCATTCTTTCTCGGATTTTTTTATCGATACCACTCTGTGCGGTAATAAAACCTGTGGGTACTACAATGGCAGCCTTACCTTTTTTGCTTAACGAGTGCATGATGTGCTGAACAAAGAGCAAATAAATAGCCATCTTTTCTTTTGCCTTATTAGGAACATTTGGTATTCCTGCAAAAAAGCGTTCGTTGTTTTCCTTGCTATCCAAATCATCTCTATAATCCGAAAAATCCAACTTAAAAGGCGGATTGGAAACGATATAATCAAATTTTTCTAAACTCCCATCTTTGTCTTTATGATAAGGATGTAAAATAGTATTTCCCTGAATGATATTTTGAATGGAATGTACAAGGTTATTTAATATTAAGTTTAGTCGCAATAAACTCGAAGATTTTTGGCTAATATCCTGCGAATAAATAGTGCATTTATCTTCGCCAATGGCATGGGCAATATTCATCAAAAGTGTACCCGAACCTGCAGACGGGTCATAAACCGTTACATCTTGGTCAGGTTTGTTTACCAAAATAGCGGCCATAATTTTGGCTACAGCGTGGGGCGTAAAATACTCGGCATATTTTCCACCGCTATTGGTATTATAATCTTTTATCAAATATTCAAAAATGGTGGCATAGAAATCGAATTTCTCTTGGAAAATATGCTCAAAGCTTACGCCCACTAACTTATTAATAATAGCTCTTGCAAAATCATCTCGCTTGCTACCGTCACTGATAAACTCTGTTATCCTTTCAAAGAGAACCACTTTTGCACCACCATCGGTTTTTACAGAGAAAACATCGTTGTTGGTTATGGCTATGTCTATCAAGGTATCGTCAAATAGTTTGGCAAAATCGCTTTCGTTTTGTCGGCTAAAGAGTTCTGAAATAAAATGTTCCGGTTTGAGTTTTGCGGTATCAGCACCCAATTGGAGCAATAGCATTTCGTAATCTTCCTCGGAATAGGACCTTACTATTTCCTCCCAGTTATTTGCATTTTTCAAACCCTTGTCGATTTTCTTTACTTCATAAGCAAATTTATCGTTCATGAATTTATATAAGAACACTTGCGTGATAATCTTAAACTCGTTGCCATCATTACCTAAACCATAATTGGCACAAACACTTTTAAGGCTATCGATTAAGTCTTTGGTTTTTTCTTTAAAATCTATGTCGGTCACATTGCTCTCCCATAAAATTCATTGAGATATTCATTTACCACCAAGTTGTTGATATACTTGGAAGTTTCTGCGTTTAGCGTAAATTTATTTTTGTTTTTAAATTGATCTATCACTAGCCGTAACATTTCACGACTAAAATAACTTTCATTTTCCAATAAGCGCGTATTTTGTAATACTTGCAAATCAGCCTCTTGCTTCAAGCTCATTAGGGCTTCAAAAATCTGACTCTCTTTTTTGCTAATAGTGCCTTTTTCAATAAGTCGTTTATGAATACGGGCATATTTTGGATCGTTATTGTATTTCTCTTTTAGTAAATTATTTTGTCGATTTAACTCTTTTATCTTTTCATAAATTTGACTAAGCGCTCCTATATTTTGTCGCATTTCATCTTGTGTTATTTCGTCTAGATTTTTCTTTTCGAACAAGCGTTTTAATTCTTCATAGAGTGAAATAAATTCTAGGTCTTTTTTGTCAAAATTACTAGCCAAAGTTTCTCTTGTTTTACGCAAAGCATCTTTGAGGTCATCTGCCAGTCGCAACTCTTCTTCTGATATTTTCGTAAAATGAAACAACACATCTTCCAAAGCCACATTCAATAAATTGGTGTTATCGATGTTGTTTTTAAGTGCCTCTTGTGTATTGAGCAAGGCTAAATGATTTTCTGTTTCACGGTAAAGCTGCCCGAGTTTTTTGAAATCAATTTTATCCAATAATTCAACATGACCAAATAATCGAATCAAATTGTACAAGCTTTTCGCATTGCCCAAAGCTTTTTTGATACGCAAAACTTCTTCCCTGTCTTGTATTTGGCTTATTTGCTGTGAAAAAATTTCTGCATTGGTGGTGTTAAAATGAAAAAGTATCTCTTTGATATCGGCAATTTCTTCTTCGATCTCTTCTTTCGATTTAAAGAGATTAGAATAAAACTCCATTTCATCGCCCAGTTCAGCTTGCAATTCATCAAAATAAGCTTTATTGGTTGCATCGAATTCTGCTTTGATATCTGCAAAATCCACTATATATCCATATCTAAAATTCTTGTAGGTTCTGTTTACCCTCGTAAGCGTTTGTAAAAGATTGTGACTTTTGACAACTCGACCAATATAAAGTTTTTTTAAGCGTTTAGCATCAAAACCAGTTAAGAGCATATTATAGACAAATAAAAAATCAATATTACCTTCTTTAAAGTTTTCTACGAGATCTTTTCGTTCTTCTTTTGTGCCTACATCGTGTAGAATGAGGGCAGCTGTTTTTACTTGATGGCTAGCTTTTGATTTTTCATCGTAATCGGGTTCAGGATCAGCCGCATTTTGTAAATCATTCGATATGGAATAATTTAAAGCATATTTCTCATTGAAGATTTCAAACATCTCTTTTGCTTGGTCTGAACTATCACAAACAACCATTCCGCCAATACTTGCATCCGAAAAAGTCAAACGACTATTTTCAAAATCTTTGACAATATAATCCAACATCGGTTCTACAAAACGAGGATGAGCAAATACCTTTTTCTTTTCAATATCACCTTTTAGCACCTTGATTTTGTCCAAAGCTTCTTTCAGTACTACTTTATAATCAGTTGCAATTTCTTCGCGAATAAGACGCAAAGTGTAGCCATCGGCGATTGAAGCGTTGTAGTAATATTTATGAATATAATCACCAAATAAATCTTTAGAATAATAGTCTTTAGAAATCAAAGGCGTTCCAGTAAGTCCGATTTTTATTGCATTTGTGTCCGACTGGTTTAAATTGGCTAAAAAACTACCTTTGGGATTATAGCTTCTATGTACTTCATCTAAAAAATAAACTCGCTGAATATTTATATCGTAGTCCTTTGATTCTACTACTTGGGCATCTTCACTGAATTTTTGAATGTTTACAACTGTAATTTCCGGTTTACCTGAATGATTATAAATGGCTGTAATGGCTTTGATAGATTTTACAAAATCATCTTTTGAATCTACGATATACACCATAAGTCCACGAGCGGTAAATTCTCTTTTGGCTTGAATCAGTAAATCCAGGCGATCTACGATAAAATAAAACTTAGGAATCATTCCTTTCTTTTGAAAATAATCGACTAAGTATTGCACATTATAATAAGCTAGAGCAGTTTTTCCGCTCCCTTGTGTATGCCAAATAATGCCTTTTTTTTCTCCTTTTTCCAACTTCTTTTCAATAGCTTTTGTAGCAAATAACTGTGGATATCGCATGATATGTTTTTCAGTGCCACTGGCTTCATCTACATAGGCAATTGCGTATTTTAAGATAAAGGCTAATCTTTCTCTACTCAAAAGTGAAGTTGCAATTCGGTTTGTTGGGGTATTGATATCCTTATTGGTCAAAAACTCAGGTGAATTTTTGATAATAGCCAAATTGTTGTCCTTTAAAACGATGTTTTCTAGTTCGTCATTTTCTGCCAGTAGCAAAGTAGCAAAATCTAGGTTTTCTTCTTCTCTGAAGTAGTTGAAAATTGCTTGTTTATAAGAAGGTGAAGCATAAAAAGCTCCTTGTAAGGGCTCAATATCTTCAATGTCGTACTCCATATTGTTAGAAAAAATCATCAACTGAGTGATATTGACAAATTTTCTAAATTTCTTGTTTTGAAAGCGTTTATTGATGCGCTCTCGTTCTGCAATAATGCCGTCTCGGTTATTTGGTTTCTTTACTTCGATAAATACCAAAGGCATTCCATTGACTAAAAGTGTTATATCGGGTCTAAATTCTTCTTCACCATTTTTGTATGGAAGCTCTGTTACCACATGAAAAGAATTGTTGTCAAAGTTATCAAAGTCAATGAGCTTTACTCCCGATTTATTGGTAAGTTTTTCGTAAAAAGCTTTTCCTAAGTCCTCATTGTCTAATAATAAGGTCGTGTCTACTAAAAGTCTTTCTGCTTGGTCATTATCATAACCAGGATTTATTCTGCAAATAGATTCTTTGAGAATTTCAGTAAATATATTTGTTTCAGTATCCCAAACAGCATCTTTCAGCGAAAGATAACTATACCCCAACCTACATAAATGCAGTATAGTGGGAATTTTTACTCTTGAATCTTCATTAAACTTCATTCAGCTTTCCCCTTTCCGTATAATTCTACCTTATTTTTTTCATAAAAGCGATCAAAATTTTGCACAATCGTCAAGAGTTGTTCGGAAATCCCGAACAACTGAATTTTTAATTCTTTCAAACCGGTCGCAATTTGCGGCTAGTTCATTTTCCAGAGTTGTTTTTCACCTCTCTTCCCTCTTCCCACCCCCCCACTTCCCCTCTCTCCATTCTATCACAATTCACCTGGATATGCAGAATTAAAATCGGGAAGGTATTTGATGAGAAAATAAAATGTCTTGGATGAAATTTTAGAAATAAAAGTACTACAATAAAAAAAATTAGGAGAAGCTGAAATGAATCGAGCTTCTCCTAAGGGTATTAGGCATTCATTGCTTCTGCGATTGCAACAGCAACTGCAACGGAGGCGCCAACCATTGGGTTGTTACCCATACCAATGAGTCCCATCATTTCTACGTGGGCTGGTACAGAGGAGCTTCCTGCAAACTGTGCATCGGAGTGCATTCGTCCCATGGTGTCAGTTAAGCCGTATGAGGCTGGTCCTGCTGCCATGTTGTCGGGGTGAAGTGTTCGACCTGTTCCACCGCCGGAAGCAACTGAAAAATATTTTTTCCCTTGCTCAATGCATTCTTTTTTGTAGGTTCCTGCAACGGGGTGTTGGAATCGGGTTGGGTTGGTTGAGTTTCCAGTAATCGATACGTCAACGTGTTCTAGGTGCATGATTGCCACACCTTCTCGAACGTCGTCTGCGCCGTAGCATTTTACCTTTGATCGCTCTCCCTTTGAATACGGAATTTCTTTTACGACCGCAACCTTACCTGTTGCATAGTCAAACTTTGTTTCAACATAGGTAAAGCCGTTTATTCGGCTAATAATTTGTGCTGCGTCTTTTCCAAGTCCGTTTAAAATAACTCGTAAGGGAGTTTTTCGTGCTCGGTTTGCAGAGCGAGCAATACCGATTGCACCTTCTGCTGCGGCAAATGATTCGTGTCCTGCAAGGAAGGCAAAACAGTTTGCATCATCGCTTAAGAGCATCGCTGCAAGGTTTCCATGTCCAAGGCCAACTTTTCGATCTTCGGCAACAGAGCCGGGAATACAAAAAGCTTGCAATGCTTCACCAAGAACATTTGCAACTTCTACCGCTGTTTTGCAGCCTTTTTTAATAGCCATCGCAGCACCAACAGTGTATGCCCATTTTGCGTTTTCAAAGCAAATAGGCTGTATTGATTCTACGAGTTTTATAACATCTACGCCTTTTTCGTCGCAGATTGTTTTTGTTTCATCGATTGATGAAATACCATATTTATGTAATGCCGCAAGAATTTGTTTTTCACGGCGTTCATAGCTTTCAAATTGTGCCATACATATACCTCACTATTCCTTGCGGGGATCGATAAAGCGAACCGCACCATCTTCTTCAGTAGTGCGACCATAGGTTCCACGAGCTTTTTCAAGTGCTTTCTGTGCATCGACGCCTTTTTTTATTTCATCCATCATTCTACCAAAGTTTACAAACTTGTATCCGATGATTGCACCATCAGCATCGAGAGCGACTTGCTCGACATAGCCTTCTGCCATTTCAAGATAGCGAGGACCAGTTTTTGAAGTTGCAAACATAGTTCCCACTTGGCTTCGTAAGCCCTTCCCTAAATCTTCGAGAGAAGCACCAACAACGAGTCCACCTTCTGAGAAGGCTGACTGTGTGCGCCCGTACGCTATTTGTAAGAAAAGTTCTCTCATAGCGGTATTGATAGCATCGCATACCAAGTCGGTATTCAAAGCTTCAAGAATTGTTTTGCCGATTAAAATTTCGCTCGCCATTGCGGCTGAGTGGGTCATCCCTGAACAGCCTAAAGTTTCGATAAGTGCCTCATGAATAATACCATCTTTCACATTGAGGGTTAGTTTACATGCACCTTGTTGGGGAGCACACCAACCTACACCATGTGTAAAGCCGGAAATATCTTTTACTTCCTTTGCCTGAACCCATTT
>JAAZLA010000029.1 GCA_012799545.1 Treponema sp. | reverse complement strand
GACCGTGTTTTTTTGAACACTTTTCCAGGACGATTGAGCTATAATTTTCAAATACCGCTTGCCAAAAATCATACGCTAAAAGAAAGCCCGTATTCCGCTCTTTTGCCAGAAGTTATCGATGTAAATGAAGGCTATGTCTACTTTCGCTTACAACTTGTTATGAAGGGCACACCAGTGGCTGTTTTAGAGTCTGAATTTGATATTGAGGTGAAACCTATTTTAATCGACAAGGGCATGCTTAATCTCAGCTTAATTCCGCCGAAAGCGGATACTCGCCAACAAATTCCAGGAGAAGATTTGAAGACTGATAAGGCTCTTGACCTCGCTGTGAGTAAAAAAAACTATGCTCTATTTATCGATGAAAAACCTGTGGATATGATAGACAATACCATCTTACTCAATTCGGGAGTGCATCATCTTGCTGTTTTATCTGATTATTTTAGAAATGAAGTACGGAGCTTTTCTATAGAACAGGGAAAAATTACAAATCTTATTATCCAGCTTGAAACAAATGAGCCAACAATGCAGGTTTTAGCCCCAGAGAGTGTCGAAGTCTACTTTGATGATATTTTATTGACAGATTTTTCAAAACCCTATCAAATAGCTGAAGGAGAGCATAAACTGCGCTTTTTACTCGATGGCTATGAGTTTATTAAATCCTTTACTGCCTTGCGGGGAAAAAGCTATAGCATAACGACAAATATCGACTTTTTTATTGAAGAAAGATAAAAGCGAGATTTTTTCTATTATTTATCTTAACTTTTTTTAAGGATCTCCGATACTTTAAAAGTCAGGCAGACAAATCCCCTCCCACCCATTGTCTGTCTGATTGCCGATGGGCATGGCCGGTTTCCTAACCGGCCTTTTTTTTGCTTAGATTTTTGTCTGAAACTGCTTTTCCTTACGTGGATTTGAGGAGATTCTATGCGAGACCTTGACAAAATCAAGCCTCTTTCATACCATAAATCAAATGGCTACTATAAAAAAACGCACTATTTTCTTTTTTCTTTTTACCCTCTTTTTTGCTCTTCTTTTTGGACTCGGCTTAGGCTTACTCTTGGCAAATACCGCTAATACGATACATACAGAGAATTTTTCCGAACTTGAAATTGCGCTTCCCACACGCTTACTCGATATCAACGGCGAGTTTATAACAGAATTTGCCTCGGCAGAAAAACGTGAACTTGTAGATTATATAGATTTACCCAAGCATATGATCGATGCGCTTATTTCTCGAGAAGACAAAGATTTTTTTCAACATTCAGGCTTTAAAGTAAAGGCAATCGTTCGAGCTGTTTTGGGAAAGTTGCTTCGTAAAAATTTGGGTGGGGGAAGTACGCTCACCCAGCAAATCGCTGGGACGGTCTATGCCGATCGCTCCGATATGTCTTATAGACGAAAACTACGCGAATTGTTTTGGACATTTCAATTAGAAAGAAGATATGCAAAAGAA
This sequence comes from Treponema sp., assembly GCA_012799545.1. Taxonomy (GTDB): domain Bacteria; phylum Spirochaetota; class Spirochaetia; order Treponematales; family Treponemataceae; genus JAAZLA01. Next base: position 20,467 of record JAAZLA010000029.1, on the reverse strand, counting down.
GAAATCCTCGAGCTCTACCTCAATAAAATTGTGTTTGGGAATGGAACCTACGGGGTAAGCGCTGCCTCTAAGTATTATTTTGGGCATGGTCCCGATAAAATTACTCCGGCTGAGGCAGCTATTTTGGTGAGCCAACTTTCTGCACCCGTATACAATAATCCCTTTGAGTATCCCGCCCGTGCAAAGGTGCGACAAGAAGATGTATTAAATAAAATGGTCAAGTATGGCTTTTTAAGTCAAGAAATAGCCGCAGCTTCCTTGGAAGATTATTGGGCTCACTTTGACTATACTCGCACAAGCGTTGGGGCCTATTTTTTACGTGAGGATAAGGCGCCATGGTTTAGCGCGCACGTTCTCTCCGAGCTTATCAATATGATGTACGGAAGCAATGTTGACGTATACACCAGTGGATATACGGTCAATACAACAATGAATCTAAAACATCAGCTTGCTGCACAAAGAATTATGGACGAGCGCATTCGTTTTGCCAACAGAGAAAATCAAAGAACAGCCTCTGCAAGTAGTTCGGTTGCAGTAAATACTTATATTCCGATGACAGAGCTTATATCGCTTGTTTTTAACCTTCCCAGTTTGAAAGTCTCTGAGCAAAGAAATGAGCGACTTGCCCTATCAGCCTATAAAAATGAGATAAATCCCATACTCGATGTCGCTTCCTTATTGTTTGGTATGGAAGACTTAAAAATTTCTGTAGTCAATAAGGCAAATGTTGAAAAAAGCAAGGATGTGAGCAAAGATTCTATCGAAGGTTGTTTAATAACGATCGAAAATGAAACGGGTCATATCACCGCTTTAATTGGCGGAAGTCAATACAGTACCGAAAACCAGTTTAACCGAGCAACGCAGGGCCTCTTGCAGCCTGGAAGTACCTTTAAGCCATTGTATTATTCAGCTGCTATCGATTCACGAAAACTCACCGCAGCGTCTAAAATTGCCGACGTGCCAACTCTTTTTTATAACGAAAGTGGCGTACCCTATTATCCTAAAAATTTTAGAGGGGAATGGATGGGAACAGTGCAGCTGTGGTATGCACTTGCCAAATCAATGAATGTTCCTTCTCTTAAAGTTTTGGAAGCTGTTGGCTTTGACGCAGCTATAAAACGTTCGACCGCCTTGCTCGGTATTCCAGAAAGTCAGTATAAAACACGAGATTTTTCTCGCGTCTATCCTTTGGGCTTAGGAACAGCAATTGTCAAGCCTATCGAGCTTGCCCGCGCCTATGCGGTCTTTGGAAATCAGGGAAGAGAGGTTACGCCTATATCTATTTTGTCGGTTGAAGATAAAAAAGGTAAGATAATCGCCAACCCTGAGCAAGATTTACGTGCTGAGCAAAAGAAAAAAGGCAGCGCGATTCAAGTTATTTCGCCGCAAAATGCCTTTATTATGACAGATATCCTATCAAATTCTGTTTTAATGGGAACTATGGCCTATGGCTCATCGAATGGGAAAAAACTTGAGTATAGAAGAAGCGATGGAACTCGGTATACAATTCCTGCAGCCGGAAAAACAGGTACAACACAAAACTGGTCCGATGCTTGGGCTGTTGGTTACACACCATATATGACAACGGTTGTTTGGTTTGGTTTTTCTCAAAAGGGAAAAACCTTAGGACTCAGTCTAACTGGCTCAACGCTCTCTGGTGTTGCCTGGGGTGATTTTATGCGAGAAGCACATGAGGGCTACCCTTACAAAGCCTTTAGCGAACCGCAAACAGGTCTCGTAAAGGCAACTGTATGCTCGGTTTCAGGACTCTTACTTACAGAAGCTTGTGGAAAATCTGCGACAACACAATACTTTCTCGAGGGAACGCAACCCCTCACGATGTGCGATTATCATAAAAATCGAGAAACAGCTCGCGAGATCGGTGCTTTGCGTTTGCTTGATGCAAAATATCAGTCTGGAGCACAAAAAGTACAACTAGAAGATACTAGCGACTTAGTTCTAGATCTTTCATTCTTGAATATTAAAACGAGTGAAGATCTTAATAAATACAAACAAGAAAAAGAATCGAGTGCTGAATCGGATACAATATACAATGATTTTTTCTTTACGATAGATGACCAAGATGAAGATATCGATGAAGATGATGAAATGAGTAATTTTTTGCTTGACTAAAAAGCAATTCAACTTTAACCTAGATTAGGGTGAATGATGATAGTAGCAATTGCAGATATAAAGATAAAAAAAAGGATACGAAAAGACCTCGGCGATATTGACGCTTTGATGGAAAGTTTAGAGCAATACGGTCTTTTGAATCCTATTACTGTAAACACAAAAAATGAACTCATTGCGGGGCATCGTCGCCTTGAAGCAGCAAAGCGACTTGGGTGGCAAAATATACACGCAGAGCAAATAGATATACGAGACCCACTTTTATTGTTAGAGTTGGAAATGGAAGAAAACATGCAAAGGCTTTCTTTTAGCGATGCTGAAGTCCAGGAAGGCTATGCAAAACTGGAAAAGTTGAGAAATCCACATTTTATGAAAAAATGGTGGCGCAATATCGCAGGTTTTTTCTCAGATTTGTTTTCATCAAATGCAAAAGAGCGTCTTGGCAAAAAGGTATTTCAAGCAAGAAAATACCTATGGTTATTTCCCATCGGTATCTTTATGCTCATTGTTTCAGGATTTTGGAATAAAACAGGGCTGAGTGGCAGTATCTTTAAAACGCTCTTTGACCTAAGCTCGCTCATTATACTGCTTTTTGCCTGTTTTTCACTCGTGCGCCTTATCTACTTAAAACGCATTAACGAAAAGTAAGCCGCATATATTTCTTTTTACCAGCACGTATAATGAGCTCTCCATCATCGTCGAGGAAGGACGCATTTACAAGCATTTTATTGTCGCGGCATTGTTGTTCTTGACCATCTTTGTCGGTGTAGTATGCCCCGCCTTGGTCGATGAGGCGGCGGATATCGCTTTTACTTCCGCCGAGTTTTGCTTCAAAAAAGAGATCTATAATACCAAGTCCCTCTTCTATGAGGTTTTTGGGAAGTTCTGTTGTGGGAAGCGCAGTTTTATCTCCACCGCCGCCGAATGCAGCCTTTGCTCCTGCAAGGGCTGTCTCAGCTTCTTCCCTACCGTGAATTATTGTCGTTATTTCGAGGGCGAGCCTTTCCTTCGCCTTGTTTACATCTCCAGCGATTATTGCATCGATTTCTTCGAGCGGTAAAAAGGTAAATAATTTAAAGAATTTTGCAATGTCAGCGTCATCGATATTTCGCCAGTACTGGAAGAAATCGAAAACGGGTGTTAATTCTTTGTCTATAAACAAGGCGCCTTTTTCAGTTTTGCCCATTTTTTTACCATCGGAACGGGTTACCAAAGGAAAGGTGAGCCCGAAGCTTTCTTTCCCTGTCTTTCGTCGAATGAGATCAACTCCTGCGACGATATTGCCCCATTGGTCGTCCCCACCGATTTGCAATATACAATCGTGGCGTTCGAGGAGCTTGAGAAAATCGAAGCTTTGTAACAATTGATAGTTAAATTCTATAAACGTTAAGCCCGTTTCCATGCGTTTTTTATAGGCTTCAAAGGTAAGCATACGGTTAACCGAAAAATGTGCCCCAATGTCGCGTAGAAAATCTATGTAATTAAGATCGGCGAGCCAGAGTTTATTATTGTCACTGAGGGCGGTTTTATTATCAAAGCCTATGATGCGATCGAGTTGTGCTCGTATTTTTTCGACATTTTCGTCGATTTGCTCATAACTAAGCATTTTTCGCATTTCAATTTTTCCCGATGGGTCGCCTATTCGTGCGGTTCCCCCACCAATGAGGGCGATTCCGCGATGCCCATAGTTTCGTAAGTGCATGAGTGCAAATTCTGGCACAAGGTGCCCGATGTGAAGGCTTGGTCCAGTAGGATCGCAGCCTACATAAAAAGTTACGGGACCCTCGTCCATGCGTTTTGAAAGTCCTTCCAAATCGGTACATTGTTGAAAAAATCCTCTGTCCATGAGTGTCTGTAGTGCTTCGTTCATAATTTGCCTTCCGTAGTGAAAAATCTATTTTATATACGCGCAAAGAGCTCGTTGTTTTTTGCGCTTATATTTGCCATTTTGGCTCTATTCTCCTAGTCTATCAATTTTTCGCCCTCTCTTCAAGCAGAAAAACATGCTCTTTTTTTTGCTTTTTTATAATATGCTTGCTCGTTTCTCTATTTTCCTTGTATACTATAGATATGATAGAAAATAATTTTGGTTTTGTTCGCCTTGCGGTAGCAAGTCCTTCTCTTATTTTGGGGCAAACGAAAAAAAATGCCCAAACTATATTGAGTCTCGTCCGAGAAGCTGAAAGTAAAAAGATAGCTACCCTCGTTTTTCCGCATCTTTCTTTAACAGGTCTAAGTCTTGGTGATTTGCTTTTTCAAGACAGCCTCTTAGATGCTTCAAGGGAAATGCTTCTATGGATAGCAAAGGAGACTCTGGGCTGTCCTGTTTTATTTTCCCTCGGTCTTCCCTTTTTTTTTGAAAATAGATTTTACTCTGTCCAGGCATGGCTTCATAGCGGAACTATTCTCGCCCTTATTCCGAGCTCTGCTGACAGTCATTTTTTTAGAAGTTCCAACAGACTCTCTCCAACTAAAAAAGTTTTTTTAAGCGAAGATCATCCCGCTATTCCCTTTTCCCCAGATATTATTATTCAAGATAGTGCTCTGCCTTTTTTTACCCTTACATCGATTACAGCAGATGCAATCTATGCTCCTTTTTCTCCAGCCCTTTTGGCAAGCAAAAATGGGGCGCGCATTATCGCTCATCATGCGTCGGATAAATCCTTGGTGGGAAAGCGGACTGAAAAAGAGCTTTTTTTTAAAGTTTTGAGCAAGCAGGGAAATTTTGCCTGCCTTTCTGCTGCTGCCCCTCCCTCTGAATCTACAAGTGAATTTGTCTACAGCGCTCATAATCTCATCCTAGAGCGGGGAAGGCTCCTGAGAGAGTCTTTTTTGGAAGAAAACAAGATTATATCCTGCGAAATAGATTTGGACCTGCTTGCAAGGGAAGAAGCGCGTAAAAAAAGACTTGAGAATAGCGCTTTTCATTTTGCTGAAGAAGGGCAAGATTCCTATGAGATTATTCGCCATCCTATTTTGAAAGATGTGAGCATAGGAATTTTGAATCGGCGTATAAAAAAAGATGTTTTTATACCCGAGCTTGTAGATAAAAAAGCGCGCTATGAAGCTCTTTTTCAAACACAGGTTTTGGCCCTTGTAAAACGTCTGCAGCATATCTCGTGCAATAAAATGATTCTCGGTCTTTCTGGCGGTCTCGACTCATGCCTTGCCTTTATTGTTGCGGTAAAAACCTGTCGCTATCTTGGACTCGATACAAAAAATATTCTTGCGATAAGTATGCCTGGTTTTGGTACCACTTCTAAGACAAAGACAAATGCGGAAAAACTTGCTTTTGCTTATGGGGCGAGTTTTCTTGAAATCTCCATAGAAAAGGCAGTGAGGCAACATTTTTTAGATATCGGTCATGATAGTACGGTAGAAAATGTCGTTTTTGAAAACGCACAAGCCCGAGAGCGCACGCAGATATTGATGGACTTGGCAAACAAAGAATCGGCCCTGCTTCTTGGCACGGGAAATATGTCGGAGCTTGCCCTTGGGTGGACAACCTATAATGGCGACCATATGTCTATGTATGCGCTGAATAGCGGTATCCCGAAAACGCTTGTAAAAGACTTGGTGCAGTTCGAAGCAGATGAGATATTAAAAATCGCTAAAACAGCAGAGAAGGAAGATGATGCAGAGGCAAAGAAGTATATGGAAAGGGCCCAGGTTTTAGCTGCTGTTTTGGATACGCCTATAAGTCCTGAATTATTGTCCCCTGTTTCTGGTGCCATAGCTCAAAAAACTGAAAGCCTTATAGGTCCCTATATTTTGCATGATTTTTTTATGTACTATCTTTTACGTTTTGGTTTTTCACCAAAAAAAATATTTTTTTTAGCAGAGCAAGCTTTTATTTTTCAAGAAAAAGAGGCGCTGTTTAGCAAAAAAGAGATACTGTCTTGGCTTAGAGTTTTTTATAATCGCTTTTTCTCTCAGCAATTTAAACGCTCCTGTGCTCCCGACTATGTGAGCATAGGGAGTCTTGCCTTTTCATCGAGTTCTTGGTCTATGCCAAGCGATGCGGTTGCGGATATTTGGCTTGCAGAGCTAGAAGATTTGGAAAAAAGCTTCGATAAGGATCTGCTGAAATAGAGCGTATTGGAGAAAAAATTCGCTAAGGATCTGTTGAAATAGAGTCTGAGAAAAAGTAGATTCAAAAAGCCCGAAAGGTTATGCTTTACATCGTTTCCAAGAAGGGCACGAGAATGAGGTCCATAGCAGACATTAAAACTTCTTTTACCGCCTGAACCAAGGCAAGGCGTGCTTCTGAGAGGGCTTTGTTTTCCGCTTGCAAAATAGGGCAGTCGTGATAAAAGCGACTGAAAAGTTTTGCCAAGTCATAGGCATAGATTGCTATGATCGACGGGTCAAAGTCCTTGCCTGCTTTTTCGACCGTGCTCGGAAAGAGCTCGAGGTGTTTTGCAAGTTCCCACTCTGCGGCATGGCTTAGCAAGCTTGTATCGATTGTAGTGACGGCATCGTCTGTTTGAGGCTTTGTATTGCCTCGTTCTTTTTCAGCTTTTTTTAGTATAGAAGAAATACGAGCACCCATGTATTGGAGATAGGGTCCTGTGTTTCCGTTAAAAGAAAGCGATTCTTTTGGGTCGAAGATCATATCCTTCGATGCACTTACTTGCAAAAGAAAATAATGGAGGGCACCGAGCGCAATTTTTTCAGCAACAGCCTTTGCGTCTCCTACTTCAGTTTCCCTACCTTTTTCTCGAATTTCAGCAAGGGCATCGTCTCGTAGGCTATCTATGAGATCGTCGGCATCAACAACGGTTCCCTCGCGGCTTTTCATTTTCCCCTCAGGGAGATTAACCATGCCGTAGGAAAGGTGATAGAGTTGTTTTGCCCAGTCAAAGCCGAGCTTTTCCAAAACATAGAATAAAACCTTAAAGTGATATATTTGCTCATTTCCAACAACATAGACAAGTTGATCGAAGGGCCAATCTTGATGCCGCTCAATTGCGGTACCGATATCTTGGGTTATGTAGAGGGCGGTTCCGTCTTTTCGCAATAAGACTTTTTTGTCGAGTTTTATCTCCTCAAGGTCTATCCAAATTGCACCGTCGTCGTCTTTGTAAAAAAGCCCTTCTTCAAGACCTTTGAGAATTTCTTCTTTTCCCTTTAGGTAGGTTTGACTTTCAAAATAAAATTTGTCAAAAGACACATTGGTTCTTTCATAGGTTTCTTTTATGCCTTCAAAGGCCCAGGTATTCATTGTCTTCCACAAGTCGGTTACTTCTTTGTCTCCTGCTTCCCATTTGCGAAGTAGCTTTTGTGCCTCTTCTTCAGCTTGCGGATTGGTTTTTGCGTAATTATTAAAATCTACATAACAATCGCCTACAAAGCGATCACTTTTTACGTTAAGACTTTCGGGTGTTTTACCTCTATGAAATTTTTCATAGGCAAGCATACTCTTACAAATATGCACACCTCGATCATTGATAATATTTACTTTGAAAACATTTGCACCGAGTTTTTTTAATATTCTTGAAACAGATTCACCGAGTGCATCATTTCGCAAATGCCCAAGGTGCAATGGTTTGTTTGTATTTGGACTTGAAAATTCAAGCATAATATTTCGATTTGCAAGAGGTTTTTCGCCTGCGATGTTTTTACTTCCGTATTCAGAGCCATCCTTTTCGATGTTTTGAAGTAAGCTCGAAATAGAAAGAGCTTTATTTAGGTAGAGGTTGAGATAGGGTCCGACGGCTCGAAAAATGCCGATTTTTTTTGTATCAGCGAGGGCTTTTACTTTTTCAAGAAGCGCTTCTGCTATCTGCGGTGGTCCCATACGAAGGGCCTTGGCAAAGGGGAAGAGCGGAAAGCCTATATCTCCCATGTCTGGGTTTGGCGGAGTTTCCATGATAAGATTTGTTTCGTTTATTTGAATAGCGACATTTTTTTCTATAGCGATGGCTTCAAGTGCCTCTAGAACAATATTTTTTGCGATTTGTTTCATGTTTGTGTTTTCTGTTTTATCGGTCATAATAAAAAGAATGGTATCAATTTTTTGCGCTTGTTTCAAGAAGAGAGAGCGAATCCAATTCTTTTATGATTTCTAAAGAATCCAAAAAATCAACCCGTGTTTCGTGCAATTGATTTCGAAATTCAATGTTTTTGTTGCCCCAGATTTCTGCAATATTTTTGAGGCTTGCGTATCGAAGATTTTTCTCCTCGTGTAAAATACCCCCGATAAGAGAAGTCATCGAACGGCAGGAATCAGCAAAGTGCACAATAAGTGTTTTTATCTCGCCTTCTACTGAATGCAATAGTGCTTTTAGCTTTGCCTGTCCTTGCACTGTGATAAGGGCTTCTTGATGCAGTTTTGTGAATGCTTGCCCATATGTCCCTTTAAATGATAATTTTTCGTTTAATAAGTGTAGGCTTTTTTCGATTTGTCCAAGTGCATTGTAGGTGTCTGTAAACTCTGTTTTATTATCTCTTTGCACAAAGTCTCCGTTAAGTAATACTTCTTTGAGAACAGCGGCATGTTTTGGGTATGTCGTCTTAAAAAAAGCAAAAATAAATTCAAGAGAATGTTCGAACTGAAAGGAGAAAATAGATTCTATTTTCGCCCAGGGTTTATAGGGTAGTTTTGGATAGTTTTCCTCCCCGATAAGTTTTTTAATCTGTTCTAGGAGCATGTTTTTTTTCACTGATATTAGCCATTGTTCCCATGTGTCATCAAAAAATTTTTTCCAATAGGACTTAAGTTGTATAAGCCATCCTTCACTTCTTTCAAGAGCTTCAGGCTGCCATAAAATGTTATTGTGTGCAATTCGTGCAATATCGATTACGGGTACAGTTTGAATGTACATTTTTATAAGCTGTATTTGTTCCGAGCTTTTTTCAATAAAATCCTTTAAGATTTCCTCATCCGCTGTGTCGGCAAATGCTGTCGTTTCACTTTCTGGATTTGTTGTATTTTGGCTCTGTATCTTCTTCTTTGTATTTTGTAATATATAAAAGGTCTCAAACATTTCGAGGGGGAAACGAGTGCCCGTTGATAGTACTTTTGCAAAAAGAGCGAACTCTTTTGTGCCGTTTTCAAAGGGGAGAGAAAACTCAGAGCCTGATAGTGCAGTAAATTTTGCAAGTACTTTATTGAAGGGTAAATCACAAAATGCGCTCAGCCATTCAATTGCTCGAATAGTAATGAGGATAGTATTTTTTTCCGAGACAGAAATGTCATTGATGATTTCATCTATTTTTTTAGCAAAGCTACTTCGTCGTGAGATAATATCTTCTGGGGGCATCTTTGAGTTGTGAGGGTTTGCTTCCTCGTCCATGCGTTTTGTAAGTTCAGGAACAACAATGCCACTCAATGTTATATAAAAAAGGGAGCGATTATCTTCATATGAATTTATAAAGGGTTTGAAAAAATGAGCTACTAATGAAAGTTCGTATATTTGATTATATAAACCAGTTGTAAAAACTTTTTCTTTATAGTTTAGTAAAGTAGGATGATTTTTTTCGATGTTTTTAGCTCTACCTTTTAGTAGCATATCATTGTATACATATTCAACGCTTTCTGAGGTAAATAAGGATTTTATAAAAAGATAGATTCTTGTAAAAAGATTTTCATTTTTTAAAAGCTCTTGTATACTGTTTTCAGTATATTCTTTTTCATCTGTGATGGGCTTTAATTGACCGAGCTCTTCTTCTTTTTCTGAAGTTTTTAGTTTTTTTAAAAGAGAGGTTCTCTCTTCTTGAGATATTGTTGATACAAGGCGTTCAAATGAATTTGATTCTTTCATATGCTACTATTGTAAGCGAGCAAGTGATTAAGGTCAAGAAAAACTCTGCAAGTATTTGCCGAAAAACAAAGCTTGCTATTCTTAAAAATACAAACTATACTATATTTGGGTTTGGCTCTTATTTAGTGTGGTAAAAATATGAACAAAACACATTCTATATTATCTTCTTTGCATAAAACAGATGCATTACTTGCTTTTGTCTTAAAAAAAGCAAGGTTTGCATTTTTTGTTTTTGATGTTACAGAAGAAATACTTGAAATTCATAAAAAATCTGCTAAAAAACAAGATACTTTTTTACAATTTTTCAATTTTTATAACACAGAGCTAAAAAACTCTGGTTTTGATGGAAATTATATCCTCGAATTTAAGCAATATATTAAAAAATTTGCCAACGATAAAAAAGGGGATTCTTTTGAATATTTAGGCGATCACATAGATGATGTATTTCAATGGCATTCGCTTTCATGCTTTAGCTATATAGACCCACTTTCTACAAAGCAATACATTATAGGCTTATCGCAAGCATTAGTAACAGATGAACCTTTAAATCGTTTTGAAGAAGACTTATTATCGCAAAAAGATGATTCAAAGACTGTCATAAGTAGCTTTAGAATAAATATATCAAGACAAATGATCGAAGAATATAATCGGTTTAATAGAAAAGAAATAAAAATGAAGGCTATTTCCTTTGATGAAGCCAATAAGCTCGATTTTTTTAAGGTTTTCCGAAATAAAGATACTTTTCCATTTGACTTTAAAAATCTGGATAAATTTACAGAGCTTGTTAAAAATGGATCTAAACAATTTGTATTTGAGCGAAGAGTTTTAATAGACAATGTCTTTGTTTGGGTTGAAATACATATTCTTTTGACAAAACAAAAAACAACAAATGAAATCTTCGCACATTGTTATATACTTGATATTAACAGATTAAAAATACTTTCTATTTTAACTGAACAGCATGTGTTTTTTGAATACGACCATCTTGCTTATATAGAAGTTGATACGGGAACTTTTTATTATGTACAGTACCCTTTGGAATCATCTCTTTTAAAAAAATCAGAATTTGACAAATACATATCTTTATTTTTGAAGGCTATTGTTGTGGAGGAAGATAGGACTTATGCAAAAGAGCAATTAGTTTTGAAAAAAATTGTAAAGGCTCTTGAGGAGCGGCGTTTTTATACTATCTATCTTGGAGTTTACGGCAAAAAAAATGAGTATCAACGTAAAAAATTTACATTTACCTTTGTAAATAACGAAAAAAACATTCTCGCTCTTTCGGTTAGCGATGTTACTGATTTTTATAAAGCTGAAGAGGAAAAAAGAGAATCCTTGCACAATGCACTTGAAATGGCCCAAAATGCAAACTTTGCAAAAACAGAATTTTTGTCAAGAATGTCTCATGAGCTGCGAACACCTTTAAATGCTATCATGGGCTTGGTTATTTTAGCGCAAGAAAAGGCTATCGAAAACAAGGAGCTTCTTGAAAATCTAACAAAAATAAATAGTTCAGCACATTATTTACTTTCTATTATCAATGATGTATTGGATATGTCTCGTATTGAAAGTGGAAAATTACATATGTCAAAGGGACTTATTGTTATAAAAGAACTTGTGGCAAAGGTAAATGCCATTATTGAGTCTCAGGCAAAACAAAAAGAAATTCAGTACACATGGGAGATAGCAGAATCTGTCTACCACTCTTTTGTTGGAGATGAGCTCAAATTACAGCAAGTACTTATTAATATTCTTGGAAATGCGGTAAAGTTTACGCCAGATGGTGGAAAAGTACATTTACAGATTGAGCAAGTTTTTTTCTTCAATACAGAACAAAAACGAAAATTACGCATTACTATTTCTGATACAGGCATAGGCATTGAAAAAAAGTTTTTGCCTCATATTTTTGATGCATTCTCACAAGATTTACTTAAAACAAGAAGTGAACTTGCCGGAACGGGTCTTGGTCTTGCAATTAGTAAAAATCTTATAACGATAATGGGTGGTACTATTTCTGTAGAAAGCGTAGAAGGCGAGGGCACAAGCTTTGTTATAGAGTTGGTGCTTCCTATTTATGATGAAGAGATGGAAAACAAAAAGAACAATTTGGCAAGGTTTGAAAATCAAGGATATATGCTTCCAAATGCTGTAGATACAACCGCTATTCCAGCTAAGGAAGATAACGGTTTAGTTCAAATGAATACTTCTTTTTACAGAGGGAATCGCATACTGCTTGTTGACGATAACAGGATGAACTTAGATGTCGCTGAGCAGCTTCTTGTAGGACGCGGCTTTTCTATTGATATAGCAACAAATGGAAAAGAAGCTGTTGAGAAGTTTGAAAACTCAAAAGAAGGCTTTTATAATCTTATTTTGATGGATGTGCGTATGCCACAGATGGATGGACTTGAAGCAACAAGAACAATTCGCGCCCTAGAACATCCGAATGCACAAACAATACCTATTATCGCTATGACTGCGAATGCTTTTGCAGAAGATATAAAAGCAACACAAGAAAGCGGTATGAACGCACATCTTTCTAAGCCTATTGATACAGAAATTTTATTTCAAACAATAGCCTGTTTTATTTCTGGCTTTTGTTAGCGCTTTTTTAAGCAATAATACTTCGTAACTTGGGTTTATTGATAATCGTTATATCGCCTCGGCTCACGGTAACAATGCCTTCATCTGAAAAATATTTTAACATACGGCTGATAACTTCGCGGGCGCTTCCTGTGTATTTTGCAATTTGTTCATGCGTATAGTGCAATTTGGGCTTTTCTTGTGCAGATTGTGAGGCTATTTCATCCCATAAAAAGATAGCAAGCCGTTTATCCATGCTCATAAATAAAATTTGCTGCATTGCCCACATAACATCGCTAAAGCGTTCTGTAGCAAGTTTATATGAAAAACATTGAATGTTTTTATTTGCTTCAAAGAGGTCGGAAAAATGCGATGAACTAACGAGCAATGCCTTTGTATCTTCTTCCGCATCGATATGCACTTCAAAGGTTATGGTTGAAAGCACGCAAGAAGCAGAGAGAATGCAAATATCTCCATGGCGTAATCGATAGAGGGTTATCTCCCTTCCTTCTTCGGAGAGCATATAGGTGCGCAAAGAGCCGTCTAAAATAAAAATAAGTCCGGCGCAGGTTGTGTCGCCACCATGTACATTGACACCTTTTTTATATTCAACAAGCTGGCTATTTGCCAACAAGTCTTCTTGTTCGGTTTCTGTAAGCTCTTCCCATGCTGAAAAATGCTCTGAAAGCTGCTCTTTTATTTTTTCTCGATTCATAACTGTGATTATATCACATAAAAACAAGAAAACAAAGAGAAAGAGCAGCCTTTATTGTTAAAAAATCCCCTTATAAGGCTCTTCTGTATATTTCAGCAACAGCTTTTTTGTCTAGTTTTACAAAGTTTCCAATAGTACCATTGCCAACACATTTTTCAGCCATTTCGTCTATTTTATCCGCAGGGACGTTCATGTCTGAAAGTCGGGTTGGTAGACCGATAGCCTTGAAAAAAGCCTCTGTTCTATGTATCCCTTCAAGGGCCGTTCGTTCTGGGTTCATATGGTCCATTTCTAGATCCCAAACGCGAACCGCAAATTGTGTAAAACGCGCAATATCGTGTTTGTACACTTGTTTCATCCATGATGGAAAGATAACCGCTAAGCCGGCACCATGCGCAACATCATAGATAGCTGAAATTTCATGTTCAATGCCGTGGGAAGCCCAGTCATCTTCACGTCCTGTTCCAAATAAATCATTATGTGCGACAGAACCAACCCACATAATTTCTGCTCGTGCAGCATAGTCTCTGGGATTTTCCAATGCAAGAGGAATATTTTTTATGATGGTTTTCAAACCTGCCTCACACAATCTATCAGTAAAGTCAACATTTTTTTCATTGGTAAAATATCTTTCCATAATGTGAGCCATTATATCTGCAGCACCACAGGCTGTTTGGTAGGCAGGGAGTGTAAAGGTGAGTTCTGGATTCATAAAAGCAAAGCGAGGTCGCATTTCTTCAGAACCGCAAGAAAGTTTTAGCTCTAGCTCTTCGTTTGTAACGACGGAACCAGGGCTCGATTCACTTCCCGCTGCGGGAATTGTGAGGATAACGCCGACAGGAAGCATTTTTTTCGGTGTTTTTTTACCGGTATAAAAATCCCATACATCATGCTCCACATGAACCCCGATACCTATTGCCTTTGCGGAGTCAATAACACTTCCACCACCAACGGCAAGAATAAAATCGATGTTTTCTTGTTTGCACAATTTTATTCCTTCCCTAATGAGACTAACTCGTGGATTTGGTTTTACACCACCGAGTAAAACAAAGGAAAGCCCTGCTTTGCTCAGAGAGTCCTTAACTCTTTCGAGTAATCCTGATCGTATAATAGATTGACCGCCATAATGAACAAGCACTTTTTTTGCCTGCAGAGCCAATTCAGCTCCAACACCTTTTTCCACTCCTCGTCCAAAGATAATTTTTGTAGGACTGAGGAAAGTAAAATCTAACATAGCATCTCCTATTGTGATTTATGTATCTTATTGATTAATCTCTTCAAGAGCTTTTGTAATTGAAGAGATACCTTGAGAATTTTTAATACCGATTTCTTCAACCTTTTTTACTTCTGTATCGATTTGAGAAAGTTCTGCTTGTATATCATCCAGTTCTTGGCTTGCATTTGTTGTTGCCATTTTTAGAGAATCGAGCTTTGCCTTTGCTCCATAAATTTGTGTGTCGAGAGAAGCGACAGCTGTTCTTAGAGTGTTTGTACTTGTTACAGAGTCTGCTACCCCACGGTTTATTTCATCTGTCCCCTTTGAAAGCTCTTCTAAGCCATTTATAATTTCTTCCATTGCTTCTTCAACTAAACGAGACTCACGATCTATTCCAGTAAAAGATGCGACGGCTTTGCTATTACCTGCAGCGGCGTTTTGGATGTCTTTTATTGTTAACTTAACCGTATCGGTTATTTCTCGAACATTTTTATTTGTTTGCTCTGAAAGTTTTCGGATTTCATCTGCGACAACAGCAAAACCTCTGCCGTATTCGCCAGCATGGGCAGCTTCTATAGCCGCATTCATTGCTAAAAGATTTGTTTGCGATGCAACAGAACTGATAACCCTTACAATATCGAGTATAGAACCTGTGGATGCTTCAACCTTTTTCATTTCTTCGGAGAAACTGTTTACAATGTTTTGCCCCTCTTCAGTGCTTTTTGCCAGGCTTACAACAGCAGTTTTCCTTTCTCTTGTGATATGTGCAATATTGTGTATAGATGCGGTCATCTCTTCAATTGCTGCTGACGTTTGATTGATAACACTGCTTTGTGACTCTGTGCTTTGCTTTACCGTATTTGAATTTTCGGCAATGCCATTGAGCTCTTCCGACAATCGTTCACTGTCTTTGAGAACCTTATTCATAGAAAAAGCCACTGTTACCGCTGATTGTGTAACATTCTCGGTGAGGCTTGTTGATTTAGCAGCAGATTGACTGAGTTGATCACCGGTAGAAAGTACCTCGGTTGAGGCTTGCATAGCTGCTTGCAATACTTGCAGTCGATTATCTGCGATGGTATTTAATTTTTTTATGTTTTGTATAATACGTGTAGATCGCTTTTGTACCATAAAAAAACAAATTGCGGCAAAAAGCGTTAGTATGGAAACAATTACAGCCTCATCAATTTGTAGCTCTATATTATTTTTCAAGCTATATGGAATAATTCTTAATACGATGTTTAAAATAACAGCTACAAGGTTTATGGCAATTATAGGAAAAGTTTGCCATGCATAAAAACCTATAAAACTCGTGAGCGTCATGGAAAAAAGATTCATAAAACCTATCACGTATAATTCCATTTGGCCTGAAGTATTTGGAAAAGTAAAAATAAGGGTACTAAGTAAAATAGGCAGAAGGTAACTTAGAGCAAGGCTTGCAAAAACAGCCCTACCTTTTAGAACAAGGAAAGACAAAATAATGAGAACAACCATAAGAACTATAAGTATGGGGACTTCTAGTCCTTGTTTTTCTACAATAAAAACTACTATTAAAGAGATACATGAAAGTCCCAACAAGGTTGCAAAAAGAAGTCTTGCAACGATTTGAAAAGCTTCATCCTTGTGCTTATATGTCTCTTCGATTCGGTGGTTTATTTTGTGGTATAGATTCATTCACGCAGTATAAATCAGCTTGTGGAAATTGTAAATAAGGAAAATTGGTGATAAAGACACATAAAAAAAATTACACAAGAGAAAATGATTATCTAAAAAAACTCTTTTTTTCGATTATTTTTTACTAAGCTTTACATCGATATAGGACATAAGGAGACTATGTAAGCTTTTCATAATGGTTTCCTTTGTTTTACTGTCAGCGAGATGTAAGGTTTTGAGTATCGTTGCAGAATGTTTTAGCCAATTTACTGAAAGTTCAGTGAGCGTAGAGACCTTTGTTGCCAAAAAAGCTTCAAAAAAGCTGTCTATAAACTGTTCCCTCGTCCTTGTATCGAGAGAAGAAAGCCAGTTTTTAAGCGTTGTGTCTATGATGCTACTTTTTTTGTTTAATTTTCCACTCGGTACAAAGGCAGGACCGCGTACTTGCCAAGAAAAAGGATCGTGACTCATCATACCTGTTTGACTGCTTTCAACAATTTGACTCGGTATCGTATGATTCAATAACAAGCCGATGATAGAAAATTCGGGTATAAATGAGCTAATGCGTTCTTTTATTTCTGTAAAGTTTTTGCTCTCAATTGTTTTTTTTAGAAATCCGGGGGCGTCATTTGAATAGATTTTTGCTATCCGTTTTTTATCTTTTACATTGCACTGTAAGCCAGTATAAATTGCCAGATTCCCTCCTTTTGAATGTCCGACGAGTATAAATGTACCTCGTAGGGCTTTGCAGGCTTTTTCAAAATAATTTAGCGCTTCAATTTGTGAAGGTATTGTTTCCATAAAGGACATATTGAAGTCCTCTTTCCATCCAAGAATGCTATCATCAGTTCCCCGGTATGCGATGCAGTGTTGTTTATGTCCAAAAGTAAAGCTTGTTGCAGAAAACTGTGTTTCACTTTCTGCATCGAGTATTTGAACATGAGCTTGTATAAGACAGCCTCCATAACGTTTTGATTCTGCCGCTTTAAAAAACAAATCAAAGGTTTTTTTATTAATAAACAAACCGAGTTCTTGTTCTTGACTTTTTGTCTTTGTTTTAAATGCGGGGAGCAATTCTCTAAATGAAATAGGGTTTGAAAAATCTTGAGAGACATAGGTAGAAAAATTGATATATGAAAGTGCTGAAAATATAAGATTGTCAACTGAATTGAACTGTGCACTTTCAAAACTGAGATCTCCGCGCCAATCGATATAATCTAAAATATCTGCCATAGCTTAGTCCCGAGGTTTTTGCTTTATATCGTCAGGATAGCATAGGGTATATTGCGACAGTAGAAAATAAAGCATTTCTCTGTTTTGCACACCAAAAACCTTGTAAATATCGAGCATCTCTTTTTTTATAACAGATACAGAAATATAGCAAAGATCGGAAATTTCTTTGTATGTATAAAAGCCATTCAATAAATAATATACGCATTGGATTTGCCGTTTACTCAAGGGGAATTGTCCAAGATGTAGAAGGCTTCCTACCTTTGGTAGCTTAAAATTGATAGTATGTAGTTGATAGTCGGAGGGAACAATCGAAAGTTTTTGAAACAAGACCCAATAAATACAAAGATAGGATGAGAAGGTAAAAAAAGAAAGCCCAAAACATAAAAAAAATCGATTCCATCCAAAAGGAATAAGGGTCAATAATAATAAAATCCAAATAACGAGTGAAATAAAGCCTTTTAGGCGGAGTTTTTGGCTATAAAAATCCATGGTAAACAATAAAATTAGAAAAAGCCCATACAGCGTCAGTGAAATAAACTCATAGCCAATTGCCATGGTATATATTGACTCGATGAGCAATACAAGAAGGGTGTATTTTTTTTGCTTGGGCCAAATAATTATCATAAGGCAGAGACTCATGGAGAAAAAATTTATACCAAATGTTGTAATTTCCACAAAGGGGATGAGGGTTTGTGGGTTGTGAATACCGAAAAAAATATCGATCAGCACCGAGATTCCTAAAGCAACGAAGCCACTGAATCCGAGGAGTCTAAAAGGATCAAAGGTAAAAATAGAAAATTTTTTCATATACTATTAGTATAAACTAGATTTAAAAAAAAACAATAAAAATCTATTTTTTCTATCTTTTAAACCCAAAACCTCTGTGTTTTGTGATTTTGGGTTTAAGACAAAAAGACTTTTATACAATAGCCTTCATTGAAGTCATATAGCTTCGAAGTGTTTGACCGATTTTTTCTACTGGGTGATTGCGAATTTCAGCATTTACTTTTACGAGTTCTGCATTTGAAACAGCTGTATTTTCGAACTCTAGTCCTTTTCCGATTATGTCTACGTCAACCTTTGCCATAAAATCTTTTAGGAGGGGGCGGCAGGCGTTATCGAAGAGATAGCAGCCATATTCAGCGGTATCTGAAATAACCTTGTTCATTTCATAGAGTTTTTTTCGGCTTATAAGATTAGCGATGAGCGGTGTTTCGTGAAGCGACTCATAGTAGGCACTTTCTGGTTTTATTCCTGCATCTACCATCGTTTCAAAAGCAAGTTCAACGCCTGCCTTAACCATCGCAACCATGAGAATTCCATTGTCAAAGTAAGTTTGTTCAGCTATCTCCATCTCGCCAGCTGGGGTTTGTTCAAAGGCTGTTTGTCCGGTAGCTTCTCGCCATGAAAGAAGATTTTTATCATTATTGTTCCAATCTTCCATCATCGTTTTACTAAATTCTCCAGAAATAATGTCATCTTGATGTTTTTGATAGAGGGGAGTCATAATTTTTTTAAGCTCAAGCGAAAGCTCATGTGCTTTAATTTTTGCTGGGTTAGAAAGTCTGTCCATCATACCTGTTATACCACCCCATTTGAGGGCTTCAGTGATGGTTTCCCAACCATATTGCACGAGTTTTGCGGCATATCCCTTATCTAAGCCTTTTTCTACCATCTTATCGAAGCAGAGAAGGGAGCCTGTTTGAAGCATACCGCAAAGAATGGTTTGCTCGCCCATGAGGTCGGATTTTACTTCTGCAACAAAGCTCGATTCAAGTACGCCTGCACGACTGCCACCACAGCCGACAGCGAGTGCCTTTGCTATAGACCAACCTTTTCCTTCTGGATCATTTTCTGGATGAACGGCGATGAGGGTAGGAACGCCAAAGCCACGAAGGTATTCGGTACGCACTTCAGAACCTGGTCCCTTCGGTGCCATCATAACAACCGTAATGTCTTTTCGTATTTGAAAGCCTTCTTCGACGATATTGAAACCGTGACTATACCAAAGGGCAGCATTTTTTTTCATAAGTGGTACGACGCTACTTAGGGCTTTCGTGTGTTGCTTATCGGGAGTAAGATTTCCAACAAGGTCAGCTTCTGGGATGAGCTCTTCGATAGTGCCCACTTTAAAACCGTTTTCAGTTGCACTTTTCCAGCTTTGTCTTTTTTCAGCGATTGCTTCTTTTCTAAGCGCATAGCTTACGTTTAAGCCTGAGTCGCGCAAATTCATTCCTTGATTTAATCCTTGTGCACCGCAACCAAGAATAACTATTTTTTTTCCAGCGAGGGCTGTAATCCCATCAGAGAATTCTTCTTTTTCCATAAATCGACAATGCCCAAGCTGCATTAAGGCTTCGCGCCAAGGGATTGCATTAAAATAATTTGTTTTTTTCATATGTATTTCCTCCTGTTTTTTTCTTTACCATTTTTATAGATTCTATCATAATAACAGTATGGTTATAGTAAATAAAATCAATTATTGTGTAAAGCGTAATTTATACATTGTACTTTTGCGTTTCTTGCAACAATCGCCTAGTGTAAAAGTTATGGAACTAAAAGCGCTCTCATAAAATCTTCATTATCAAGTGGTTTTGCACAATGATAATTGATACCGACAGAGCTCGATTTTTCTTTATCTTCGGCAAAAGCGTTTGCGGACAAGGCAATTATTTTAATTGTTTTTGCGTCTGCTCTATCCATCTGGCGAATAATCTTTGTTGCAGTATAGCCGTCCATTATGGGCATTCGAATATCCATTATAATATAATCGTAGTAGCCTATTTCAGATTTTTCAAAAGCCTTTACGCATTCTTTGCCATTTTTTATTCTCGTTATTTTTCCAGCAGAAAAAGATATGAGAATTTGTTCTAGAATTTCAGCATTGATTTCATCATCTTCGGCAATGAGTATATTTTTTCCTTCAAGGTTAACAACAAGCCTCTGCTTTTCTTCTTGCTTGATAGCCTTTGTCGCTACAGGAACTTCTATATCGAACCAAAATGTGGAACCTATTCCTGGTGTAGATTTAACTTGTAAGTTGCTTCCCATAAGGGAAATAATTTTTTTTGAAAGAGGCAATCCCAAACCAGTTCCACGAATTTGTTTTACATCCCAGATTTCATCTCGTTCGAAGGGGTCAAAGATTTTTTCAATCATTTTACGATGCAT
>JAAZLA010000028.1 GCA_012799545.1 Treponema sp. | reverse complement strand
TTATGGCGAAGTATGTATGTACATTATGTGGGTGGGTTTATGATCCCGCTGAAGGTGATCCAGATGGTGGAGTTGCTCCAGGAACAGCTTTTGAAGATATTCCAGAGGATTGGGTTTGTCCCGTCTGCGGAGCAACGAAAAGTGCATTTGAAAAAGTCTAACTTTTAAAATGCGGGTTTAACTTTTCCCTTGACGGTCTGTTTAGTAATGTGATATTCTATTTAGACAAAAATTTGTTTAAATTAATAAAGGAAAAATTATGTTCACATTACTACAGACCGCCTCAGCAGGTGGTTCGGGTTCTTTGCTCATGTCGATGGCCCCAATTGCAATTATCTTTCTTATATTTTATTTTTTGATGATTCGCCCTCAAAATAAAAAGCAAAAAGAAACAGAAAAAATGATTGCCGCTTTAAAAAAGGGCGATAAAATTGTTACCATCGGTGGAATTCATGGGGTAGTGAGTTCTACAAAAGAACAAACTGTTATTGTTAAAGTTGATGACAATGCAAAGATGGAGTTTTCTCGCTCTGCTATTGCGCAAGTTATAACAGAAGCAAAAGACAAAACAGAAAAAATCGAAAAAAAATCAAAATCAGATAAAAAAACTCAAAGCGAAGATTCAATCCCCGCTAAAGAAGAAAAAGAATAAATTGGAGAATTAAAATGAGTAAACGAGGACGTTTTCTTCTAATTCTGGGAATTATTGCCTGTTGTATTTTCTTTTTATGGCCAACTATCAATTGGTATGGGCTTACACCGAAAGAAGATCAAGTACTTGCATTAGGTTCTTTAGAAACAATTAAGGATTTTGCTGGTTATAAGGCATCTGAGGATGTTAAAACGCTTAAGGCTTTGGCAAAAGAAAATCCTGGTGCAGCGATTCCATTAGAACATGCCTATCTTATAAAAGAAGCGAAAAAAAACTATAAGCTTTTGAAAAAAAACTTTCCAAAAGAGCCGAGTATTCGCGACCTTTTAGCTGGTTTTCAAAATGAGCTGGAATTGATGAATGCAATCGAAACAATGTATCGCGAACAAATTTTAAAAAATAAGCGCTATTACAATAACTCTGTAAAACTCGGACTCGACTTGTCTGGTGGTATGAGTGTTATTGTCAAGGCGGACTTAGAAGCAGCTGCAAAGGACTTAGGTAAAATGACTTCCGATGAGCTTGCAACTTTTAACGATAATGCGATGACCCAGGCAGTTGAAACCCTTCGCGGTAGAATCGATAAGTTTGGGCTTTCCGAGCCTGTTATTCGTAAGCAGGGTGAAAATCGCATCTATATCGAAATTCCCGGTGCTGCTGAGGTTGATTCTATTAACTCTATAATCATGGGTAAGGGGATTTTAAATTTTCGCCTTGTAGACTCTGAAGCAACTGATGCATTTAATGCACATTATGCAGCGCATCCTGCAGAAACCTTCACCGCTCGTGGCGAATTACTCGATCTTTCTATTATCCCAGAGGATACCGAGGTTCTCGGTTTGTATACTAAGGACGAATACGATCTTGATGAACGCATTGGCTATCTTGTGGTAAAAAAAGAAATAGTCCTTGACGGTAAGCATATTAAATCTGCCGATATTGGCTCGAATCAATACGACGGGCGACCGCAGGTGCATTTTAC
>JAAZLA010000179.1 GCA_012799545.1 Treponema sp. | reverse complement strand
TATCAAAATGCAATGCTCGAAATAATGCCAGGGACAATTATAAAGCTTGGGGGAGTAAACCAAGAGGGAGAAGCTTTTACAAAATATCTTTACACAGAAGAGCGCCCTGAAATGCCTATTTACGAAGCCTATAAAAGAGAGCCTGTCGAAGATTTTTTTCTACCGAGTTTTGGGATGAAGCTAAAGCGCACCTCGGTATACAATAAAAATCAATACGAAATAGCCTCGATTATAAAGGGGAGTGCTGCCGATGAAAATGGATTTTCTCTACAGGACCCTGTTGAAATAAAAAAAATAAAACTTTTGGAAAAAAATACTATTGTCTATGCAGAGCTCTTTACGCGTAAGAGAAATAAAGCCTATTTTGAAGTAAACCTTGCAATAGGGGCGAGTCTGGACAGTCCTTATTTTTTTTAATATACTAGGGCCATGACACCATTAGTACAAAAAAGAAATTTTTGCATCGTTGCGCACATTGACCACGGGAAATCAACCCTTGCTGACAGACTTATTCAAAAAACAAAAGTTGTAGATGATCGCGTTTTTCAAAATCAAATGCTCG
This sequence comes from Treponema sp., assembly GCA_012799545.1. GTDB lineage: Bacteria > Spirochaetota > Spirochaetia > Treponematales > Treponemataceae > JAAZLA01. The sequence goes on along the minus strand of JAAZLA010000179.1, from coordinate 15,316 downwards.
ACAATATGGATATTGAACGAGAGCGTGGCATCACTATAAAAAGTCATGCGGTTACAATACCCTATACAGCAAAAGATGGTTTACTCTATGAGTTAAATTTTGTTGATACACCTGGCCACGTTGACTTTTCATACGAAGTTTCTCGTGCTATTGCTTCTTGCGAGGGCGCCTTGCTCATTGTTGATGCTGCTCAAGGAGTTGAGTCACAAACCCTCTCAAATATGTATCTTGCACTTGAGCAAAATTTAGAAATGGTGCCTGTTATAAACAAGATTGATTTACCTGCAGCAGATATCCCACGCGTAAAAAAACAGATAGACCATGACTTAGGGCTTGATCCCGATTTGGCTGTTTGTATTTCTGCAAAAACGGGCGAGGGAGTTGATGAGCTTTTTGAAGCTATTGTAAATCAAATTCCACCACCGAGTGATGACGAATCTGGTTTTACCAAAGCACTTATTTTTGACTGCCACTACGATCCCTATCGTGGTGTCGTTGTGCATCTGCGTATTTTTTCTGGCTCCATAAAAAAAGGCGACACTGTTCGGTTTATGGTTTCTGAGTCTGACTACAAGGTTGAAGAATGCGGTATTTTTCGACTTGGCTTAGTTGAAAAAAATTCCCTTGAATGTGGCGACGTTGGCTATATCATTGCTGGTATAAAAACAGTTTCCGATGTAAAGGTTGGCGACACAGTAACACTGACAAAAAATCCTGTTGACAAACCACTTGACGGATTTAAAGATGTTAAGCCCGTTGTTTATTCATCCATCTATCCTGTTGATACGAGCGATTATGAAGAGCTTCGCGAAAGCATGGATAAACTCAAGCTCAATGACGCAAGTTTAGTTTTTGAAAAAGACTCTTCGATGGCACTTGGGCATGGCTTTCGCTGCGGTTTTTTGGGACTCTTACACTTGGAAATTGTACAAGAGCGCTTAGAGAGAGATTTTGACCAATCTGTTATTTTTACCGCTCCCTCAGTTCGCTATCTTATTACTCTTTCAAATGGAGAAGAAAAATATATCGATAATCCTGCAGATTTTCCTGAACTCAATAAAATAGCAAAATCTGAAGAGCCCTATATAAAGGCGGCAATTATTACCCCTGCAACATACTTGGGGAATGTGATGGCGCTTTGCACAGAAAAACGCGGCGTACAAACAAATATGCAATACCTCGATGAAAAACGTGTTGAAATATTTTATGAGATGCCGCTCGCCGAAGTACTCTTCGACTTTTACGACCGACTCAAAAGTTATACGAGGGGCTATGCTTCCTTTGATTATGAGCTCATCGGTTATAGAGAAACAGAACTCGTAAAAATCGATATTCTTATAAATGGGAAAAGTGTGGACGCTTTGGCACAATTGACCTATAAGGGAAATGCCGTTGCAAAGGCGCGAAATACTTGTGCGCAGTTAAAAGAAGAAATTACCCGCCAGCAATTTAAAATTGCGGTGCAAGGTGCAATTGGGAGTCAAGTTATCGCACGTGAAACTGTTTCTGCCTTGCGTAAAGATGTTTTGGCAAAATGTTATGGTGGAGATATAACGAGAAAGAAAAAACTTCTTGAAAAACAAAAGGAAGGAAAAAAGCGAATGAAGATGGTAGGGGATGTCGAGCTCCCACAATCAGCCTTCCTTGCGGTGCTTAAAACAAAAGAAGAATAAATAAACGCTTTTTTTAAACTTTGCAAAAAACCATTTTTAAAAATGCTCACTCTTAATTCTATCGAGAGACTTTTCGATAATTTTTAGAAAAAAAGATGTTTCTCCTTTTAGCCGTGAGATAAATGAGGAACTTATATCTGGTTTTTTGTATGCTTCTGGAAAATGTATGTAAAGATATTCTAAGCCGAGAAGCTTTTTTCTTATTTCCTTTTGAAGATTTTCATCTAGCTGAGAGTTTGTTAGCTCTGGTTTTATGCTTTCTAGAAGGCTCGATAAAACAGAGAGCTTTTTTATTTCATTTTCCAAAAAATCAATAATCGCATCCTTTCTTTTTGTTTTTTCTACAGTATCTGTTTCAGTATCTGTTTCAAAAAAACGCGACTCTATTTTTTCGTTTTTTTCTATAGTATCTGTTTGACTAGTATCTGTTTGACCGGTTTTATTTTCTATCCATATTTTAAAATCCTCAAGAGAGATTTTTTTTATTTTTCGAATGATGCTTATTTCAGAGAGCATATATAATTCGTTTTCCTCCGCATAGAGGTCATCAAAAAGTCTTGCATAATTTTCCAAAGCGGGATTTGTATAGAGTCCGTCTCCTATCTTGTTTTCAACGAGCCCAATATTCTCTGCAGGCTTGAGCCGTGTTGCTTCGAAGAGTCGGGCGTGATGAGAAGGCGTTTCTTTTGTATGTGTCTTGCCGAGCTGGTAGGAGAAATCTAAGCCTGTAAAAAAGATTGCAGTGTTTTTTTTACGCAGTTTTAAAGCAGTTTCTACCGCAACTAAACCTACGGAGCCAAGTGCCCTGTATTTTTGAATGCCCGAATTTTTTTCAAGGTTTTGTAAAAATTGCAGTGAAGCGTATTCTGAAAAGAAAAACGAAAGCGGTCCATTAAGGATTTTTTGTGTTGCAGGATAACTACAAAGATCGGCGAGAAGCGGTATCTTTGTGTTTTTTACAGCGAGAAAGGCTTTTTGGTTTATCAACTGTGGTTCCATGACGAGGCAGAGGTCTATGCCTATCTTTTGTTTGTGTAGATATGCCAAAGCGGTGTCGACAGCGATTATAAAAAAGTGCTTTTGAAATGCTTGTATTATTGCAATATTTTCTTCGAGCGAGGGACCTGCTCCTAAAACAAGGATGGGTTTTTCTATTGTCGCAGATTTTATTGTCTCTGCTTGGGATAGGAGGGCAAGGTTTTGAAAGATATTTTTTGCATAGAGTCGCCCCAGTTTAACAAGCGTTATTCTATTTCGCCAAAATTGATTTATGTACAAATCTATATATTGCGTGCAGGTATTTTGAAATTCTTTTTGTATGCAAGTACTGCTGAGTTCCAGTGGTACGAGACGTCGAAAAGCGTAGCCTTGCTCGCTCTGTACAAGATGGTCTATTTTTTCTAGTAGTTCTTTTATTCCCGTCATTTTTTCTTCGAGGAAGAGATAGAGAAAATTCTTTTTTTCTAGAAGTTTTTTGTTGATGTGTTGTAGTGAAAAGGCATAGAGGAGGGGATCTGTTTCAATAGCTAAGACAAAAGAATCGCTCGATATTTTTTCAAACAATAAGTCTAAGCCATGACCGAGAAGTGGTGAAAAAATAAAAAAGAGGCTCTCACCTTTTATTTCTAAAGATTGCACGAGCCTCTCTGAATTTTTTTTTGCATCAAAGCGAGAATATAAGTAGCGATTTTTATATAAAACAGTAAAACCGTTTTTCGTTTCAATCTTTTGTATATCTGCATCCTCTCGTTCTAAAGAGGGCTGCCCTGAGGAAAGCCTTTTGTTGCTATGCTTATCAGGGCTCATCTAGGTATCCTCAGTTTATTGGTAAAAATACTTTAGATAGGTAGCAAAAACATTGTTTACTGTTTTATCGCTACTTAAAAAATAATTATAAAAAGAATTTTCGTTATATTGTCCAGCGTAATATGCATAGATATATGTATAATTTTCAAGCTCACTTTCGCTTAGCTCATTTTGTTCTTCAGTGCATTGTAAAACAAGAACATTTGAACCGAGAATAATAGGGGCAGAAACCTCGCCTTCTTCCAAGGAAAAAGCGGTCTTTAAGAAACTTTCATTTCTTTCTGCGCCGTAGAGTAGGCCATCGCTAGAACTAGGTACTGCATAGAGTAATTCTGAATTGCCATAGTTCAATGCAAAGGGCTCGAGTGATTTAACTTCTCTGTTAAATTTTTCTGCAGCTCCTGCAAAGTTTCCGAGACTTGCGTTGAGAGAAAAATCATTTGCAAGGCTTATAAAATAATCCTGTACGCGCCCCATTTCATATTGTTTTAAATAATTTAAAACAATATCGAGGCTTGCGTCTGTTGTAAAATCAGCTTGTTTTGGGTTTTTATTTGCCTTAAAGATTGAGTAGGTATTTGACGTTTTAACGATGGGGCTGAGGCTATCTACTTCAGTTGCCAAAACGGATTTGAGTTCTTCTTCACTTGCGAGTAGCGGTTTTATTTGATACTGATAGGTATAAGTAAAAATACCATCATCCCCGCTATAATTTTTTGTAGAAAAGTTTTCCACAGCATCAAAAAAGGTTATTTCGTTTTGTTCGAGTTGCTTTCGTACAGATTTTGCTTGTGCTTCAGTGTCAAAAGAAATAACTGAAAAACTGTATTCGGTAAATAAATCAGGGTTTTCGTTTGCAAAATTGCGCGCTTGTGATAGTGGATAATCGTCTGTTGAAAATGCAACATAGTCAAAGCCTTTTTTGTAGGCATTCATCTTTGCCAAAGCAACACTTTCATTTTTTGCAGATTTTAAGCCGTAGTAGGGAACCTTTGTTTGCGCAAAATGATCCATGACATAGGTTCTGTATTTTAGGTTTTCAATGATATTTTTTTTGTATTCGATTTTTTTGCTATCAGGAGTATCTCGAAAGATTTTTGCGGAATAGTTTCCTTCAGTATCGTAAAAATAGGGGAGGAGTTCTCTGTTTATGGTGTTTTGCGAAGGTATATAACCTGCTTTATCAACCTCATCGATAATTGCTCTGTTTAAAACAGTTGCGGTAAAAGCATGGTCGAGAATGGTATAAAAGTTTTGATCATTTACTTCATAGCCCTGTTGCTTGTAGTAATTGCTATAGTATTCGACATTTCTAGTGAAGTCGGAGTTTGCTACGTATTTTATAGGTTTTTTATTCCAGCTTCCTACGATAATTTCATCTCTGCTACCTGTAGTGGTAAGGGCGGGGATAAGAACAAAGGCGAGGGCAGCTAAAACTAAAATAACGATAGAGCCAATGGTGTAAAAGAGCTTCGTGCCAGATTTTTGTGTCTTTTTTGTATTGATTGTTTTTTTGTTATCCATAATAGAACGATTCCTTATTATTTAAGATGCATATTCTATTATTTTATCATGAGGGGCTTGCTCTGTCAATCTATGGAAAAAAATCATGGTCTCCCTGTGTCTTGAAGAAAGGCTTTTTTTATGTTAATATCTGTAAATGAAAGTCGCATTATTTTTCGGTTCAAAATCCGACACAGAAATTATGAAAAAGGCTGGGGATGTTTTAAAAGCATTCGATGTTTCCTACAAAGCCTTTGTTTTATCAGCACATAGAAGTGGAGATCTCCTCAAAGAACGCATTCGTGAAGTTGAGGCTGAAGCTTGTCAAGTAATTATTGCAGGTGCTGGTCTCGCCGCGCATCTTCCCGGTGTCATCGCCTCTCATACGATTCTCCCTGTCATAGGTATTCCGCTTGAATGCAGGAGTCCGCAATCGAATGGCTTAGCTGGCATGGATGCTCTTTTTTCCATAGTACAAATGCCAAAGCAAATTCCAGTGGCGACTGTTGGTATAAACAATGCAGAAAATGCGGCCTATCTTGCGCTTCAAATACTCGCACTTTCTGATGCAGACTTAAAAGAAAAACTCATTTCCTTTCGAAAAAAACTGGTGGATGAAGCTTTGCAAAACGGTGCTTGTGGTGTCGATTTGTAGGGCTTTTTTTAGTTGAAAGTGATGTATGAGTAGGATGTAAAAATGAATATAAATCAAGCTGATTTTAAAAAAAATATGCTTTCGCAAGCAATCGATGAAAATGCAGAAGATAAGCTCAAGGATAAATGTGGTGTTATCGGTATTTTTCTAAATACTGAAGGCTGCTCTGAAAATACTGAGATAGCGGCTGATAGCAAAACCAAAACAAAGATACAATCAAAAGAGCTGCTCGGGCAAAATGCGGCAAAGTTGGCCTATTACGGTTTACATGCCTTGCAACACCGTGGGCAAGAATCTGCAGGAATTGCTGTTTCTAATAATGGCGAAGTAGAACAAATTCGCGGGCTTGGACTTGTTGCAGAAGTTTTCAAAGAAAATAAATTACAAGGGCTCTCGGGAAATATAGCCTGCGGTCATGTTTTGTATGAAACAACAAATAATGTTCACATAGAAAATGTGCAACCCTTTGTGAATCGCTCAAAGCTGGGAACTATTGCGGTTTCTCATAACGGGAGTCTCGTAAACTATGAGCAAATAAAAGAATTTCTTGAAGAAACGGGTTCAACCTTTGTTTCTACCAGTGATTCTGAAGTTATTATAAAGCTTATAGCAAAAAGTTATAAAAAGGGCTTGGACAGGGCTTTAACTGACACGATTCAAATGATAAAGGGTTCATTTTCCCTTGTAGTGATGACAGAAAATTCTCTCATCGGCGCACGCGACACTCACGGTATTCGTCCGCTTTGTTTGGGGCAACTTGAAAACGGCTGGGTTCTCGCAAGTGAAAGCTCTGCCCTCGATGCCATTGGTGCTGAGCTCGTTCGCGATATTCGTCCCGGTGAAATTATTATAATCAATAAGGACGGGGTGCTCTCCTTTGATTTTGGTGAGCAAACGGCAAAACACACCTGTGTTTTTGAATATATTTATTTTGCCCGTCCAGATTCCATTATGGACGGTATCGCTGTGCAAGAAGCTCGTCTTCGAATGGGGGCGGTGCTTGCGAAGGAAAGCCATGTCGATGCTGACGTCGTTGTTGGGGTTCCCGATTCCGGCTTGGGAGCTGCCATGGGCTATGCAAATGCGAGCGGCATTCCCTATGCGATGGGCATTGTAAAAAATAAATACATCGGGCGCTCCTTTATTGCACCTGCACAAAGTTCAAGAGAAAATATTGTCTTTGTAAAACTCAATGTTCTAAAAAGCGATGTTGAAGGAAAACGCGTTGTTGTCATCGATGATTCGATTGTTCGCGGCACGACGAGTCGACGGCTCATCGAGATTTTGCGTCGCGCAGGGGCAAAGGAAGTGCATTTTCGCATTTCATCTCCGCCGGTAAAATTTCCCTGTTATTTTGGCATTGACACGCCGAGTCGCCAGGACCTTATTTCTTCAAATTTTAGCCTTGAAAAAACGAAGGAGCAAATAGGCGCGGACTCTCTTGCTTTTATTTCGATTGAAGGAATGCTTGAAGCTTTGAAGGGTATCGATGAAAAAAACTATGGCTATTGCAAGGGTTGTTTTACGGGTAAATATCCGATTGCAGTTCCCATGGCAGGACTAAATACAAATGGCGACTAAAAACGATGGGCAAAAACACAAAGACTGTGGATGCAGGAAAATAGAAAAGGTGGGTAGATATGGTTGATTATAAAGATGCTGGTGTAGATATAGAAGAAGGCTATAAGGCTGTTTCAAAATACAAGGATTTTGCAAAGGCGACGATGATTCCGGGAGTTCTCAACGGGCTTGGTAGTTTTGCTGGTATGTTTGCTGTTCCCAAGGGGATAAAAAATCCTGTGATGGTGAGTGGTACAGATGGCGTGGGAACAAAACTCGATATTGCCTTTGCTATGAAAAAATACGATACAGTCGGTATTGATTGTGTTGCCATGAGTGTCAACGATATTCTTTGCACAGGGGCAAAACCGCTGTATTTTTTAGATTATATTGCCTGTGGAAAACTCGACTCAGAGATAGCAGCTGACTTGGTAAAGGGCATTAGCGAGGGCTGCTTACAAACGGGTTGCGCCTTGCTCGGTGGAGAAACTGCTGAGATGCCCGGTTTTTACGACGAAGGGAAGTACGACATAGCTGGCTTTGGAGTCGGCATTATCGATAAGAAAAAAATTGTTACCGGGGATAAAATACAGGCGGGTGATGTCCTCATCGGTTTGGCGTCGAGTGGAGTTCATTCAAATGGCTTTTCTCTCGTGCGTAAACTGGTAAACGACTTCGACACCGCATTTGAAGGAACAACAATCGGTGAAGTGCTTTTGGAGCCAACAAAGATTTATGTAAAACCTGTTCTTGCTGTCTTAGAAAAATACAAAAAGGCGGTGCATGGCATGGTGCACGTAACCGGCGGTGGTTTTTATGAAAATATTCCTCGCATGTTCCCCAAAAATAATGAAGGACAGTTTTTGCATCGCGTGGTGATAAAAAAGAAATCCTGGAAAATACTTCCTATCTTTGATGAGCTTGTAAAACGTGGCGCAAATTCCGATAGAATGTACCATACCTTCAATATGGGCATTGGTTTTGTGCTTGCAGTCGATGCAAAAAAAGCTGCATCTATAGTCGAAACTTTTAAACAGCATGGCGAAGAAGCGCGTATAATCGGTCGCGTTGAGGCACTCGAAAAACCTGCTTTTTTAGCTCAAGAAGAAGCGCTTGTCTTTGAAGACTAAAGTGGGGGCAGGGCATGAAGAGAGAAAAAATGCAAAATAAAGAGCTGCGTCTTGCCGTCCTTGTTTCAGGGGGCGGAACAAACCTACAAGCTATAATCGATAGCGAGAGGGCGAGAGAGAAGTCTCCCTTTAGAGTTTCCCTTGTCATCAGTAGCACAAAGGATGCCTATGCCCTCGAGCGCGCTCGGCGTTTTGCTATACAAAGCGAAATCACCAGCCCTGTTTCTGTTCTTGGCAGCGAAAAAGCCAAAACGGCAACCATGGAAGAAAAACGCCTCGCTCTTTCAAATGCTGTTTTTGAACTTTGCAAAAAAAACGACATAGACCTCATTGTGCTTGCAGGTTTTCTCACTGTGCTCACTGGTCCCATTATAAAAGCCTATGAAAACCGCATTATAAATATGCACCCCGCCTTGTTGCCAAAGTTTGGTGGCGTCGGCATGTGGGGACATCATGTTCACGAAGCTGTGCTTGCAAGTGGAGAAACGGAATCGGGCTGTACCGTCCACCTTGTCGATTCGGGCTGCGATACCGGGGAAATTCTCGTGCAAAAAAAAGTGCCTGTTTTACAAGATGACACAGCGGAGACCCTGTATAAACGCATCGCTCCCCTTGAACATGAGGCTATGATTGAAGCCCTAGAAATGCTTGCCGAGCGACTTTTAGGCTGATTTAGCCTGACTTAATTTGACCCTTGAATATAGCTTGCTTTGGCAGCTATCTTGTCTTATTGTTTTTCACATCTAACTGTTAATTTGACCGCTGAATATAGGTCGCCTTTGGCACCACGTAGATTTCTACGCGACGATTTTCCGCCCGACCTTCTTCAGTTTCATTATCGCCAATGGGAAGTGTTCCGCCATATCCACGGTAACTAAAGGAACTTGTATCGATACCACGGTTTTGTAATTCTGATAGAATAGTTTCAGCCCTTTGAATAGATAAAATCATTTCCCCTTCAGGTTTTCCGACACTTGCCGTATGCCCTTCTATTTCTATCGTGTACTCATTTGAAAGCGCATGCTGTTGCAGTAGGCGAGCTATTGAATCAAGATGTTCTTTTTCATTTGCGAGTAGCTCAGGAGAATCCGCAATAAAATTAAAGTGCGAGGTTATTTGAATGCCCTTGTGGGTATCTTCGATTTTATCTGGAAAGCGTTTGTCATAAGAAAGCTCTAAAAACTCCTTAAAAACAGCATAGTAGGTAGCTGTTTTTTCAGGCGCCACGACAGCATGAGAGAGCAAATCAGAATCGACAAGGATAATTACTTTTCCGTTTTTGAGCAGTTCTAGATTTTGTGGAACAGAGAGAATTTTAAGTGCATCGTCTCGAGAAATAACTGGGTCGGTTCGATAGACACCGAAAACTTTTTGCGCCTTTATGCGCAATGGATCATTTCCTATGCGCTCAGCAAATTCTTTTTCGTTTATGCGGTCGGCATAGGAGACTAAGCCCTTTCGAAGTGCAATGCTTGGCTCAACCATGTTTTTTTCATAGATCAATTCCATAGCATCTGTCCAAATTTTGGGAAATAAACTTGGATGCAGTTTTTCATTCAAAAATTCTCCCTGCACAGGCAAGCTACCTCGCGCATCGATGAGGATGCCTGTATAGGGTTTAGAAGAAAGGCTTTGAATGGGTATTTGTTGCGTATAAGTTGTTTTATGTTTAATGAGAAGTGCTGCGATATCTTCTAAGTCAATAGTATGGTACATTTCCATATCTTGTCCATTATTGATAAAAACACCGGCTGATTTTTGTGCAGTCTTTGTAATTTCTGTAAGAACTTCGAAACGTAATTCGTCGAGTAAGATAAGGTCGCCTAAACTTCGAGAAGAGTCTACTATTATACTTAAAAGTGGCTCTTTTATAAGAGAGGGAAGTCGCGAGGACAGTGCATCTACGGCGCTTCCTCTGTCCACAGGATGCTTGAGTCCTGCTTGAGAAAAGTCAAGTTCAAGGCGAGAATTAAATTTTTTAGTTGCCCAGTTTACCGCGCTTTGGGAAGAATAGGCTTGAGAAAAAAGCGGAATGCTTCTGAGACAAATAAAAAAAATAAGAGCTGTGGCGAAAATTATTCGTTTTTTCGACGCTGTTGACGCTTCCATACTATACCCCTAGTTACGTATCGGCACTTTTAGGATAAATCCTTCGCGTAAAATGTCGGAAACAAGCATATTATTTTCTTCTGCAAGTTGTTCAACTTGGACATTGTAGGCGAGGGAGATACTCCAAAGGGTATCGCCTTTTTTTACGACATAGCTTCCGTCGTAGGCAATTGCCTCAGCTGGCTTAGACCCTGCATATTCGCCTACATTTTTTATGCTTGGTATGAGTAAATTTTGCCCTATGATAATTTTCGATGTCTTAAGAGAGTTGAGTTTTTGTATGCTATCCACACTCACGCCATAGTGAAGGGCGAGGGCGTAGAGCGTATCCCCTGACTTTATTTTATACATGCTGTATTGAATGAGCGGTAAAGACTCATCATTTAGAAGGGCGAGTGTTTTTTCAGCACTATCTTGCGAAACTCGTAGACGATAGCTTGTATCCATGGGGCTAATGCCGTAGTAGAGCGAGGGATTGTAGTAGATGAGCTCTTTTTCACTCACTTCTATTTTTTCTGCGAGAATCTGAAGGGAGACAGCTTTTTTTATGGGGATTTCCACAAAGTCGAGGGACTTATGTTCTGTTACCTCAGGACTTGGAAAGTTGAGACCGTAGTACTCATGATTTTCTAGAATTTCAGCAATAGCTAAAAATTTGGGTACATAGTGTTTTGTCTCCGTTGACAAAGCCCCTTTTTTGGCAAGGTCCCAATAATTGTTTGTCTTATAGCTTTGCATAAGGCGAGAGATACCGCCGAGTCCAGCATTGTAAGCAGCGAGGGCGAGGTGCCAGTCCTGAAAGTAGCTATAATTTTCTTTGAGCTTTTGTATCGCTGCTCGGGTGGAAAGCCAAGGGTCGCGCCTTTCATCCATCCACTCATTCACGCGAATATTAAAAGGGGCGATACTGTTTTTCATAAATTGCCAAAGGCCACTTGCCCCCGATTTTGACAAGGCAGTGATTTTATAGTTTGACTCTATAACGGGCAAATACTGGAGACAAAGCGGGGCATCTTGTTCCTTGAGTTCTTGCAAAATAAAGGGACGATATTCTGCCGCATTTGTCATAATTTCTTCAAGCCATCTTTTTGCAGAATCGCTGAGGTATTGGTTTTTATAATAACTAATCAGTTCTTCTTCGGGGACATCTATGTCTATGGCTTTGAGTTCTAAAGATTCAGAAGCAAAGAGTATCTGTGAGAATAATAGAAGGAGGGTAGCAGAATATTGAAAAAATCTTTTCATAGCCTAAACTTTTTCTCCAAAGTAAATACCAGCCCATTCCCAACGTCCATGGATTTCGGGATCAAGCGGGAAATTTATCTTTCTAAAATAAAGATACCAGGTAGAAATATAGCGACTCCAACCCGTGGTTCGTAAATAGGCCTCATTTGGGTTAGAAGATTCATCAAGATTTTTATCATAATAGATACGATTCCCTAAGCCGTAATCGCGCATGGAGAAGTTTTTTTCGACATTGTCTGCACTATCATCTTGTTTCCATGACATAGCAAAAAAATTGACATTTGCGCAGTAACTATCGAGGAGGCTGTAGTTTCGAGTATCAATAGCATGCTTTATTGCGGTTTCAAGGGCTTCGAGGGTTTCAAAGGTTTGGTTTTTGGGTGAATTATTGAAGTCCACAAGTTTTTTTGCGGTGTTGTAAGGGTCCGATATACCGGGGATTTGTATCGTTGTTGCATCGGGGCGTTCCAAAAAAGATGCATAGGATTTTAATGCTAATTCCCAATCGCCCATAGCTTCGTATTCTTTTGCCATACGCAAATAAAGTTCTGTGATATTGAGCTCCTCGCCAAATTGTGATATGAGGGTATTGTAATAGCTCACCTTATTTTCAGGAGAATCGCTTATTTTTATGAGATTTTGTAAGCTTATAATATGGAGCGATTTGTCTTTTACGAGTAGGTCATCGTAATTTTGAATGATGCGGTCAAAATAATACTCCGCAACTTTTTCGGCATCACTTTCCATATAGAAGAGGGCAATCATGAGAAGCCAGTAGGCATTGTATGGGTCTGAAGGGTTTTTCTCAACATAATCTGTTAAAAAGAGAATGAGTTCGCTTTCTTTTTTTTGTGTTTTATATGTAGAAGCGATTTGATTTATGACAGAAAATGTCGTTTCATTGGAAAGATTTGGCTCCTTGAGTATGGAAAATAAATCTTTTTGATGTTTATCTAAAAAGCTGGGTTCTGTACAAGAAAAAAAAGTAAAAACATATACAGAGAGAAGAAAACATGCTATTTTATTTGTTATATTCATAGATAGTATGGTATCATAGACTTGTTATGATTTGCAACCGATACTAGTTATAAAGGACTCTGCGATGAAGAAAAAAAAAGACATTCAAATAGCAAATATTATGGTCAGCCCCATGAATAAAATGATACTTTTCTTTGGTTTGATTTTAGTATGTTTTGGAATCTTGCTTATTACATGTATGCGACCACTTTGTTCTAATGCTTTTTTTGCTTTTCGATCTTTTGCATGTGTAAGCTTGGGTGCCGTTTTTTTCTATTTATCACTCGTGCATATAAAAAAAACAGCCTTTTTCTTTTTGGGTTTACTTTTTCAATTGATTGGTTTTTTGTTTATTTTAATCGATTTAGAACTTATATCCTATGCTTTTTCTCAGTTATGGCCAGTTGTTCTCATATTTGCAGGGTTTTGCCTTTTTGTGACAAACTTTTATAAACAAAGCCGTATCTTAAAACAATTTCTCGTACCCGCGGTTCTTTTGTTTTGCCTTGGTTTGGTTTTTTTATTGTTTTCCTTGCATCTTTTTAATTTTACCTTTTCACAATTTGTAGTGGAATGGTGGCCTTTGTTTATTGTTGTTATGGGTATTATTTTGGTTGTTTTGTTTTTTATCAATAAAAAGAAGGTTCCTGTGGAATGAAGCTAAAGGCGGAACTTCTTGTTTTGATTTTTGTGTCTATTTTTATACTTTTCTCATGCGCGACAACAAAACCGTCAACGAGTTTTATAGAAAGTGATGAAGTGCAAAAAAAACCAAAGGAAGCTGTTGCGATTACAACGCCGCGTATTTCAAAAAAGAAGTTTTCAAGTATTGAACCGAGTTTATTGCAAAAAATAGAAAACGCAAGGGCGGGGGATTTGCAAGAAGCGATAGTAAGTTTAAAAAAAAAGGAGCCAAAACTTTCTAAAGATGAAGAAAGCTTGCTACGAATTGCCTATGCCTTGCAAGCAATTTTATATCAAGAAAAAATAGATGAATCTTTATATACAGATAGTACAGACCTTGATTCTTATGCTGCGACAATTGCAGCTGCGAAAAGAGGGATTTATGATTTTAATTCAGGAACTGAAGATTTTTTTTCCCTTTCTCTCCCATCGCTTGTCTTAATAACCGCCCCTTCAGTACATAATTATTATGAAGAAGCTCGCCTTGCTTTAGAAAGGGCACTGAGTCTTAATCCAGAAAGTTTTTTTGCAGAATACCTCTTTGCCATTCTTTTGGAAGAAGGTTTTTCTCTTGATGAAGCTATACCCCGTTATAAAAACGCTCATGAAAAAAATCCTTCCTATATTCCTGCAATGCTTCGCTATATGAAGGCTCTTGCTAAAATAGGGAAAGAAAAAGAAGCCTTTCAAAAAGCAGAGCTTATTTTAACTCACGAGGATCATAATATCGATGCACTTTGGATAGCCGCTCGGTATTCGTTTTCAGAAAAAAAATATGATGCTGCTGAAATGTATATATCGAGATTGTTGCAACGAGACCCAAACAATAGCGAATTTATTCTTTTTCGTGCAAAAGTGCTCATGGCAAAGGAAGAATTTATGAAAGCTTCTTCCTTACTGGACTTGTATGCAAAAACCGATAAGACAGCGAGAGAATACCTTGAATTGAAGGCGCTTTTACAAAGAGATTGGAATAAAAACCCGACGGCTGCAGCAAGTACTTTGCAAGAAGCACTTCGCCTCTATCCAGACGACTTAGAACTCTTGCTCATTGCTGCCTCAATTTCCGCACAATTGGGACAAAAAGTTGCTGACTTTAGCTTAGAAGAGCTTCTCGACCGCATTCTCGCAAAAGAGCCACAAAATTCTGAAGCGATAGCAATTCGTGTTGACGAGTTTATCTTGCAAGAGCAATGGCAAGATGCCTATACCGCAAATAGCAGGCTCTATGCACAAGCAAAAAAAGATCCACATGTTTTATTGAATCAGATCAAAATCTGCCTTGCCCTCAATAAGGTTTCTGAAGCGAGAGAAGCCTATGATTTTCTGCAGGAGCTTACTGGTGAAAATGAAGAGAGCCTGCTTTGTAATATTCGTATTTTAATTGCTGAAAAAGCTGAGACAAGCGCCCGCTCTTTAATTGAAACAAACCTGGGAAAAGTAACAAATACGAGAACTAAGTCTGCCTTATATTTTGAGAGAAGTAAGTTAGCATCTTCTGATGAGGCGAGGCTTAATGATTTGCGTTTTAGTTTAACAGCAAATCCGCGAAATGCCGATGCCCTTTTTTCCCTGTATAATTATTATTTTCAACAAAAAGAATACCGCAAAGCACAGTATTATTTGAAACAAGCAGTTTCGCTCAATACAAATAGTAAAATACTTTTAGAACGCAATAAAGAACTCGATATTTTACTTGCAGAATAAGAAAAGCTACTGTATAGTATTCTTACATTAATTGTTGCCTCTCGCCATCCATGGCGAGAAAGCTTTAGGAGGATAATGAACAGTTCGGCAAAACGTTATACTGTTCATTTAAAAGTTTGCTAGAATATTTTTTACATCCGTGTAAAAAATATTCAGACAGTTTTGCGTTGCAAAACATGTCAAAGATTTGTTGCCTCTCGCCATCCATGGCGAGTTTAAAGGAGGAT